>CAZVDJ010000693.1:0-2898 GCA_964626245.1 uncultured Gemmatimonadaceae bacterium | reverse complement strand
GGACCCCGGGGACGGAGGCCAGGGACGGACCCTGGGGACGGAGGCCAGGGACGGAGGCCGGGGACGGACCCCAGGGTCGAGGGCCCCGCACCGCCCACCACTCTGAAACGGCTCAGGTGGAGGTCGCGTAGGATCCGGCGCGTCATCACATTATCGTGCGTCGGGGAGTGCACGCCCCGCCGCCTCCCCACCGTGACCGCCGAGTTCCCGCATGCAGTCCCAGAGCGCCCCGCCCACTCCGCCCATCCCCGAGCTGCCGCCACCACCGCCGGCGACCCCGGTGCCCGGCACAGAGGCGGTCGTCACCCAGATCGCGGGGACGCCGGTCGCTGGCTCGCCGTCGGAGGTCTACGAGGCGTTCCGGAACCAGCGCAACGAACTCAACCGTCAGTTGTCCACGCTCGAGGACAAGCGGCTTGCCATCGCCCGCCGGCTGCGCGACGGCGAGGTGCAGGGGGCGGACAAGCTGGGTTTGGAGTCGCGGCTCAGCGAGCTGGATGGCCAGATCGCGCAGATGTACAAGGACATCGCCGTCGCCAACCAGAATGTCGCACGCGCGGCCGCGACGCCCGGCGCGGTGGCGCCACCGCCACTCCCCATCCGCCGTGACGGCCCCCCTGAGGAAGTCCTCGTGATGGGGTTTGTCCTGCTCATGACGTTCGCCGTGCCGCTGTCCATCGCCTGGGCGCGCCGCATCTGGCGTCGCTCGCCGGCGGCGCCGGTGGGAGCGATCGCCATGCCTCGGGAGATGGACGATCGCCTGAACCGCCTGGAGCAGGCGATGGACGCGGTGGCGGTCGAGGTGGAGCGCATCGGTGAAGGGCAGCGCTACGTCACGCGGGTGCTCGGCAGCGGCGGCGCCGAGCCGATCGCCGTGCCGCAGCGGGAAGGAGCGCAGGTCCGGCGTTAGGCACGCCGACGTACGCGGGCCCTTGCCGTTCACCCTTTCCCACCCGTCGGCGGCGCTCCCCATCTGGCCACTCGTGCGCCGGGGCCTCGTGCCGTTGGCGCCGTTCACGATCGGCGCCATGGCGCCGGACTTCGAATACCTGTGGCGCCTGGAGCCCTACGCCCTGGTCTCGCACTCCGCGCGCGGGCTCCTCGTCTTCTGCCTGCCGGTCGGGCTCCTCGTGCTGCTGGCGTGGGAGACCTTCCTGGGACCCGCCGCACGCGAGATGGTGGGGCTGCGCGGACGCGGGCGCCCGCTGAGGCGGACGGCGACCGGGATGCTCGGTGCATTCGTCGCGCTGGCACTCGGCAGCATCTCGCACGTCACGTGGGATGCCTTCACGCACCGGGACACCATCGGCCCCCGGTTGGTACCGGCGTTGCGACAATCGGCGTTCTCGCTGGCGGGACACGGAATCCCGTGGTACAACGTGTTGCAGGTGGCGAGTTCGCTGGTGGGTGGGGCGATCGTGATCGCATGGCTCTGGCGCGTGGTGGAACGGGAGGGTGAGGGGCGCGCCAGCCTGTTCAGCGCACCTCGCGTTCGCGGATGGCTCGTGATCGCGGCCGCGGCGCTCGCCATGGCGGCGTGGAATGCGCCGCGCCGCGGCGAGATGACGAGCCCGTCGCGCGCCAAGATCGTCCTGGGCCGCGCGGCAGTCGGCGGACTGGCCGGCGCCTCGCTGGCGCTGCTGGCGCTGGCGATCCTGCATCGCGCCGGTCGTTGGTCGTGGCACGATTCCCGGAGGGATCCCGATGCGTGACGGTGGCAACCGGCCGTTGAGGCGGACGCGGCGCACGTTGTTCCTGGCGGTGGCGGCCGCGTGGCCCCTGACGATGAGCGGCCCCGCGCACGCGCAGGCGGCTTCCCAGGCGCCGACGCTGCGATGGTACAAGGGGAACACGCACACGCACACACTCAACTCCGACGGCGACTCGTCGCCGGACGAGGTGGCGCGCTGGTACCGCGAGCGCGGCTACCACTTCCTGGTCCTGAGTGACCACAACTTCCTCACCTCCACCGAGGGGCTCAACGCGCTGCTCGGCGCCGACGAGCGCTTCCTGATCATTCCGGGAGAGGAAGTCACCGATCGCGTGGACGGCAAGCCGCTGCACGTGAACGGGCTGGCGGTGCGCCACCTGGTGCAGCCGCAGGGGGGCGCGACGATCGCCGAGGCGCTGCAGCGCGACGTGGATGCCATTCGCGCGGCGAGCGGCGTGCCGCACCTCAACCACCCGAACTTCGGCTGGGCGGTGAGCGCGGCCGACCTGCTTCGGGTGAAGAACGACCGGCTGTTCGAGGTCTTCAACGGCCACCCCATGGTCAACAACGAAGGGGGCGGCGGGATGCCGGGGCTGGAGGCGATGTGGGACATCATCCTCTCGTCAGGCAAGCTGCTCTTCGGGCTGGCCACCGATGACGCGCACCACTTCAAGCGGCCGGGCGACCCCACGGCCTCGGGACCGGGACGCGGGTGGGTCATGGTGCGGGCCGCGCGACTCTCGCCCCGCGCCATCCTCGAGGCCCTCGAAGCCGGGGAGTTCTACGCCACCACCGGCGTCGAACTGCGCGACGTGCAGCGCAGCGCCTCGCGCCTCTCGGTGGAGATCGTCGCCACGACCTACTCGCGCTACACCACGCGATTCGTGGGGCGCGATGGCCGGGTGCTGCAGGAATCCACGGCCAACCCGGCGGTGTACGAGATCAAGGGCGACGAGGGCTACGTCCGCGCCGTGGTGCTGGAGTCCATCTGACAGCGCGCGTGGGTGCAGCCGGTGTTGCTGGACGCTCCGCCGCCGCCGCGCCGGTAGCGGTCACGGCGCCCCAGCCGGCGCGCCTCCGCCCAACGGGGGCACCGCTGGTCCCACGGGCCAAACGTCTCGTCCTCGCGGTGGGGCCGGCCGGGCCGGCGGCGGCCAGCTTGAGCCCACTCCAACCGTCCCACCCAT
>CAZVDJ010000692.1:0-2901 GCA_964626245.1 uncultured Gemmatimonadaceae bacterium | reverse complement strand
CGCGACGCGCCGGCTGGATGCCGACGGTGGTGACATCGTCATCCTCGACCCGCACACGGGCGAGGTGCGCTGCCTGACGAGTCACCGGCGGTCGGGACGGGCCACGGCGCCGCTCACGATCGTCGAGCCGTTCGAGCCCGGGTCGACCCTCAAGCCCTTCCTGGTGGGGCGCCTCCTGGAGCTGGGCAAGGCCACGCCTGACGAGCGCCTCGCCACTTATGATGGCGTGTATGAGGTCTTCGGCCGCCGCATCACCGACGTGCACAAGGCAGCGGAGATGTCGGTGACGGACGTCATCCGCCACTCCAGCAACGTCGGCATCGCCCGCCTGAGCGAGCGCGTGGGAGACGGGGAGCTGTACACCCTCTATCGCGACCTGGGCTTCGGGACGCCCACGGGGATCTCGTTCCCGCGAGAGTCCGGCGGCACGCTCAACGAGCCACGTCGCTGGTCGCGGCAGACGCACCACTCGCTCGCCATCGGCTACGAGGTGGCGGTGACGCCGTTGCAGCTGGCGCTGGCGTACGGTGCCATCGCCAATGGCGGCGAGCTCATGGCCCCGGCGCTGGTGCAGGAGATCCGCGACGCCGACGGGCGCGTCACCTACCGCCACGTGCCGCGGCCGGTGCGGCGCGTCTTCGAGGCGGGGACCACGAAGACCGTGATGCGGATGCTGGAGAGCGTGGTGGACAGCGGCACGGCGCAGGACGCCGGTCTCGCCATCTACCAGGTAGCGGGCAAGAGCGGCACGGCGCGACGCGTCGTCGGCGGCCGCTACGGCGCTGGCGGCAAGCAGTCCTACACCTCGTCATTCGTGGGGCTCTTCCCCGCACGCAACCCGCAGTACGTCGTCCTGGTCAAGCTGGACAACCCGCGCGGGACGTACTACGGCGGCAAGACGGCGGCGCCGGTCGCGCGGGCGGTGATCACCGCCGCCGTCGGGGCACGCAACGCATCGCTGGACTGGGCCAACCTTCCGTCATCGCGTCCGTCGTACGTCGCGCCGGAGGCCGTCGTGCAGCAGGGCGCGCCGCCGACGGCCGACGACAGCCTGCGACAGGTGGCGGCGGGGGTGGTGGCGCTCGACTCGGTGGCGGCCGACACCGCGCCGCCGCTCCCGACGGTCCCGCTCGTCGATACGACGCCGGAGCCCGAGCGCGCGGCCCCCACTCGCTTCAACCTCGCGCGTCCGCTCCGCGAGAGCGTACCGCCCACCAGGGTCGTGAGCGTTCCCGACGTGCGCGGCCTCCCGCTGCGCGTGGCGGTTCGCGAGCTGCATCGTGCCGGCTTCCGCGTGCAACTGACGGGAGCCCGGGGCGGCGGTTCCGTCCCGCCCGCGGGCGCCCCGGCCCGCACGGGGACGCTGGTGAGGCTCGCCCGTCCGTGACGCCCCCCGTGGCGGTGAGCGACCTCGTGGCGGCGCTCCGCGAGGGCGGGGAGCTCCTGCAGGTGCTCGGTGACCTCCCGTCAGCTGCCGTCGCCCTGGTCGACGATTCGCGCCACGTGGTCCCCGGCGCGCTCTTCATTGCCGTGCGTGGGAGCGCGCGCGATGGGCACGACTTCCTGGCGTCGGCCGCCGACCGCGGGGCGGCCCTGGCGCTCGTCGAGGATCCGACCCGCACGGAGCTGCCGCGCCTCGTCGTGCGCGACGGCCGGCGGGCCGCCGCCTTGGCGGCGTCCGCGGCATTCGGGCACCCCGGGCGATCGCTCTCGATCGTTGGAGTCACCGGGACCAGCGGCAAGACCACCACCGTCTCCATGCTGCGGCACCTCCTGGACTCCGCCGCGCGGCCCGCCGCGTCCATCGGGACGCTGGGCGTGCTGGTGGGGAGCGAGGGGAGTCCCCTGCCGGGTGGGAGCGGCCTGACGACGCCAGGTCCCGTGGAGTTCCAGCGCGTCCTGCGTCTCCTGGTCGATGCCGGCGTGCGGCGCGTGGCGATGGAGGTGTCGTCGCACGCGCTCGACCAGCGCCGCGTGGAGGGGGTGCGCTTCGATGCCGCCGTCTTCACGAACCTGACGCGCGACCACCTGGATTACCACGGGACCATGGAGGCGTACCTCGCGGCCAAGGCGCGCCTCATCGCGCACCTCTCGCCGGGTGGTGCGGCGGTGGTGAACGACGACGTCGACAGCTGGCACGCGCTTCCGCCGGCGCCGCGCCTGGTGCGTTACGGCCTGGCGAGCCCGCGCGCCGAGGTGCGTGCATCGGGCGCCACGTATGGCCCGGAGGGGAGTCGCTGGGCGTTGCGCCTGCCGGATGCGACCGCCGAGGTCTCGCTGCCGCTCATTGGAGACTTCAACGTGGCCAACGCCCTCGCGGCGGCGGCTGCCGCCTGGGCGCTCGGGCATCCCGGCCCGGAGATCGCGCGCGCCCTGGCGACGCTGCCGCAGGTGCCCGGGCGGCTGGAGCGCGTGCTGGATCACCCCACCGTCCTGCGCGACTACGCCCACAAGCCCGACGCGCTGGAGCGCGCGCTGCGCGCCGTCCGTCCCTTCACGCCGGCGCGCCTGATCGTGGTGTTCGGCTGCGGCGGCGACAGGGACCGGGGCAAGCGGCCGATCATGGGTGGCATTGCCGAGCGTGAGGCCGACGTCGTGATCCTCACCAGCGACAATCCCCGCACCGAGGATCCCGAGCGCATCCTGGACGAGATCGAGGCAGGCATGCAGCGCCGACACGAGCGCATCGAGGACCGGCGCGCCGCGATCGCACGGGCGCTGGCCATGGCCGCGCCGGGCGACGTCGTGGTCCTGGCGGGGAAGGGGCACGAGACCTACCAGCTCCGGGGGAGCGAGACCCTGCCATTCGACGAGAAGGTGATAGTGCAGGTACTGGCGTCATCGGCGCCCGGCTTGCGGGGGATGTCTTGAGCGGCTTCTGGTCGCTCTCGCGTGTTGCGC
>CAZVDJ010000691.1:0-2908 GCA_964626245.1 uncultured Gemmatimonadaceae bacterium | reverse complement strand
GCGTGTCGCCCGCGCCCGCCATCAGCCGGTCGAGCGCCGCGAGCACGGGGGCGACGCCGAGCCGCTCGGCGACGGTGGCGGCGGGGTCGACGTCGGTGTCCTGCGGCAGGTAGCCGACGCTTCCGGCGCGCACGACGCTCCCGGCGGCGGCGGCGAGGCGCCCGGCCAGCAGCCGAAGGAGCGTGCTCTTCCCGCAGCCGTTGGCGCCGACGAGCCCTATGCGCTCGTCGGCGATGGCGAGGGTCAGCGAATGGAGGAGGGGACGGCCGTCGGGCAGACGGACGTCGACGGCATCAAGGGCCGCGTAGCTCGAGGGCGGGCGTGGCATGCAGGGACGCTCCTGGCGGGAGTTGGGTGGGAGACGACGTTGCCAGGAGGTGCTCCATGCGTGACCTCGCGAGAGGGAAGGCGCCGGGCCGGCCGGCCAGGACCGAGCGCGGCGGACAAGCTACTCGCTCATCCCGGAATGCGCAGCGTCGGCGCCGTCGCGGCCAAGCAACAACCCAGCGCCGAGTGCGTCGGACCTCGGTGCAAATGCCGCGTCAGCCGGTGCGTCAAGCCAAGGCCGGGCAAGCATTTGGCCGCTGGCAGCCGCGGCAGCATGAATTCTGCGTGAAGATTTTTTCGTCGTGGCCGGGCGTCCGCAGGGCGCCCGCGACAGTCATTCACCGGTTCGGAGGGCGCACGATGGCTGGGAGAAGTTCCGATACGCAGGTCGGAATCATTGGAGGCGGCCCGGCCGGGGCCAGCATGGCCGCCTACCTCGCAAAAGCGGGGGTCAAGTGCGTCGTCTTCGAGAGCGAGCTATTCCCCCGCCCGCACGTGGGCGAGTCGCTCGTCCCGTCGTCGACGCGAGTCTTCCGAGACCTGGGCTTCCTGGAGACCATGGAGCGGGAGGGGTTCCCGCACAAGTTCGGCGCCGGCTGGACGGCGGCGAGCAGCCAGATCTCGTACGACCACGACTGGGACGGGCTCTCCGAGGCCGACGGCGGGCACGCGCATGCCGACGGTCCCAACATCCGCTTCCAGGAGCGGATGCAGCCGGGAGTGGAGCAGGACTACACCTATCATGTAGACCGCGGCAAGTTCGACCAGCTGCTCCTGCATCACGCCAACAAACTGGGCGCAGAGGTCTACGAGGGGGTCCGCGTGAGCGGCGTGGACTTCAATGGCAACGCCACGGTGAAGTACCGCATTGCCGGGAAGGAGGCCTCGACCACCTGCGACATGGTCGTCGACGCCAGTGGTCGGCGCACCCTGCTGGGCAACCAGCTCAAGCTGCGCGTGCGCGACGATGTCTTCGACCAGTTCGCGATCCACACCTGGTTCGAGGACTACGATCGTTCGGCATGGTCCACCAAGGAACAGCATCGCGACTTCATCTTCATTCACTTCCTGCCGGTCACGAACAGCTGGATCTGGCAGATCCCCATCACCGACCGCATCACCAGCCTGGGCGTGGTGACGCAGCGGAAGAACTTCGCCAAGACCAAGTCGTCACGCGAGGAGTTCTTCTGGGAGACGGTGCGGAGCCGCCCCGAGGTGTATGCGAAGCTGCGCGAGGCGAAGCAGCTGCGCCCCTTCACCGAGGAAGGCGACTACTCCTACGCCATGAAGCAGGTGGCCGGTGAGCGCTGGCTGATGGTGGGCGATGCCGGGCGCTTCGTCGACCCGATCTTCTCCACGGGGGTGAGCATCGCGCTCAACAGCTCGCGCTTTGCCCACAGCGATGTCCTCAAGGCGCTCGAGACGGGGAACTTCTCGCAGCAGACCTTCGAGAACTACACCACGACGATCCGTCGCGGCACGACCAACTGGTACGAGTTCATCAAGGTCTATTACCGCCTCAACGTCCTCTTCACCTACTTCATCACCGACAAGCGCTACCGCCTGGACGTGCTCAAGCTGCTGCAGGGCGACGTGTACGAGGCGCAGGAACCCGAGGTGCTGTCCAAGATGCGGCAGATGGTGGCCGAGGTGGAGAACACGCCCAAGCACCCGTGGCACAACCTGCTGAACGACCTGACGGCGAACGCGTTCAAGCCGGCGTTCTGAGGATCGAGACGGGAGTCGGGAGACGGGAGTGCGAACGGCGCCTTGCGGCGCCGTTCGTGTTTCCTGGGGTGCGACTCGTTGCTCCCGTCTAGGGCATGATGCCGGCGGCCGCCCTGGGGGTGGTGTAGCTCCACGGCTGTGCGGGGAGTTTGCGCTGCCGCGGCCACACTTCGTCCAGCGTGTTGGCGTCGTGCAGGCGACCGTTGATCATCACCATCGAGATCGTGTTGGAGTTGCGGATGTTGGCCAGCGGGTCGCGGTCGAGCACCAGCAGGTCGGCGAGCTTTCCCGCCTCCAGTGACCCGATGTCATCGGCCAGCCCGATCGCCTCGGCGCCCACGATCGTGGCCGAGCGCAGGGCGTCATGCGTCGAGAGCCCGCCGCTCTGCAGCAGCCACAGCTCCCAGTGCATGCCGAGCCCTTGCAGCTGGCCATGGCTCCCGACGCCGATCCGGCCGCCAGCCGCCACGGTCTTCGCCACGTCCTCGGCGTGCTGCCACATCGCGTACTCTTCCTTCACGGCAAAGCCGGCGGGGCCGGGGCCGTTCCCCGGGCCGCGGCGGCGCACCTTGGTGTCGAAGTCCACCGGGTGCGTGAAGTAGCGGAGCTTCTTGTCCGACAGCAGGTCCTCGCTCTGGTAGAACCACGATTCGCCGAAGGGGCCGCCGTACTCCACGATCAGCGTCGGCGAGTTGGTCGTCTGTGTCGCCTTGTACCACTGGAAGACGTCGTCGTACTTCGGCGTGATCGGGATGGTGTGCTCGATCCCCGGGTAGCCGTCGATACCGTGCGTGATGTCGATCTTGGTGTCGAGGCCCCCCTCGGTGGTGGGCATGATCCCCATTTCCTTGGC
>CAZVDJ010000690.1:0-2917 GCA_964626245.1 uncultured Gemmatimonadaceae bacterium | reverse complement strand
GACATCATCGCCTTCCAGCGGCTGGTGCGCCGCGTCCCCGTGGCCGACTCGGTGGCGCGTTACGCGGTGCACCTGGTGCGCGCGAGCAGGCCGACGTCGCCGACGGCGCCGGACTTCATCAAGCAGTGGGTGACGTACGGCGCCTCGACGCGCGCGGCGCAGTACCTGGTGCTGGGCGGCAAGACGCGCGCGCTCATGCAGGGGCGCTATCACGTCTCGTTCGACGACATTCGGGCGCTGGCGCTGCCCGTGCTGCGGCATCGCATCCTCACCAACTTCCACGCGCAGAGCGAGCGCGTGACGACCGACCAGATCACCGCCAGGCTGGTGGAGGCGGTGCCGCTTCCCAAGGCGCGGCTCTAGCCGATGACCGCGCCACGCGCCGACGCCAACGACGACGCCACGCTGCCCGGCGTCCGCTTCATCGACCCGGTCGCGCTGTCGCGCATCGGCAGCCTGGAGCTGGTGTCGCGTTGGGTGGTGGAAGGATTCCTCTCGGGGCTGCACCGCTCGCCGCACCTGGGGTTCTCCACCGACTTCGCCGAGCACCGCCAGTACATGCCGGGCGACGACATCCGGCACATCGACTGGCGCGTGTACGCGCGCACGGAGCGCTACTACCTCAAGGAGTTCGAGGCCGACACCAACACCAACTTCATGGTGCTGCTCGATACGTCGGCCTCCATGGGCTACGGCTCGGCGGCGATGACGAAGCTGACGTACGCCAAGTACCTGGCGGCGTCCCTCGCGTACTTCTCGCACCGCCAGCGAGACCGGGTGGGGCTGGCCACCTTCGGCGACGACATCCGCGAGTTTGTCCCCCCGTCGGCCAGGCACCTGCAGCAGGTGCTGTACGGGATCGACCGGGCGGTGGCGGAGGGGAAGGGGGGGCTGGCGCGTCCCCTGGCGAAGATCGCCGAGAGCCAGCGACGCCGCGGCTTCATGCTCGTCCTCTCCGACCTGTACGAGGAGCCGGACGCGGTGATCTCGGCGCTGGGTCCGCTGCGCGACGCCGGGCATGACGTGGTCATGATGCACCTGCTCGACCCCCGCGAGCGCCACTTCGACTTCGACGACGCGGCGACCTTCCAGGACGTGGAGAGCGGATTGCGCCTGCCGGTCGTCCCGTCGCGCCTGCGCCCCGCCTACCAGCGACTCGTCGCCGAGCACGTGGCCACGATGCAGCGACGGCTGGGGGAGCACCGGATCGACTACACCTTCGTGGACACGTCGCAACCCCTGGACGCGCTCCTCTTCGACTACCTGCTGCGCCGCGAGCGCCTGCGGACGGTGCGCTGATGCCTCGGGAACGCTGATGCCGCGGGAGCGCTGATGCAGTTCGCCTTCCTGGCGCCGCTCTTCGCCGCCGCGCTGGCCGCGGTGGTGGTCCCGCTCCTGGTGCACCTGGTGCACAAGGAGCGCAAGGAGTCGGTCGCCTTTCCGTCGTTGATGTTCGTGCAGCGCACGCCGTACCAGCACTCCAGCCGGCGTCGCATCCGCGACGTCCTGCTCTTCGCGGCGCGATGCCTGGTCATCGCGCTGCTCGTGGCGGCGTTCATGCGGCCGGTGCTCGCGCGCGCACCGCAGGCGCTGGCGGCGGGGGAAGGCGGCACCGAGGTCGTGGTCCTGCTGGATCGCTCGCTGAGCATGCGATACGCCAACCGGTGGGCGCTGGCCAGCGACGCAGTGCAGCAGCGCATCGGGAGGCTGGGGCGCGCCGACCGCATGACGCTCGTGCCGTTCGACGACCGGGCCGCGGCGGTGAACGATGCGACGGGAGATGCGGTGCGGCTGCGCGCGGCGCTCGACAGCGTGCGCCCCGCCGACGGGGCCACCCGGCTGGCGCCCGCCGTGGCGCTGGCGCGTCGCCTCCTGGCGTCGTCCACGCTCCCGCAGAAGGAGGTGCTGGTGGTGAGCGACTTCCAGCGCACGGCATGGGACCTGGGCGACGACGTGCGCATGCCACCCGGGACGACGATCGTCCCGGTGGACGTGGCGAAGGGCGACGTGGTGAACCGCTCGGTGCGCGCCGTGGAGATGCGCCGCGACCTCGCGGCTTCCAACGAGCGAGTGCTGGTGAGCGCGCGTCTGGTGAACAGCGGGCCGGCGGTGCGGGGTGTGAGCGCCCGGCTGGAGGTGAATGACCGCACCATCGAGACGCGCACCGTCGACCTTCCGGCCGATGGCGGCGGCGCGGTGACTTTCGCCCCGATCTCGGTTCCGGCCGAGGGTGCACCGGCGCGCGTGGTCCTCTCCGAGGACGGGCTCGCCCGCGATGATGCCTTTCACTTCCTCCTGCGCCGGGCGCCGACGATCGGGGTGCTGCTGGTGGAGCACGCCGACGCCTCGCCCGACCGGAACATCTTCGTCAGCCGCGCGCTCGCCATCGGCGACCAGCCCGCGTTCGACGTGCGCGTGGTACGGAGCAACCGGGCAACCCCGGCCGACCTGACGGGGCGCCGCCTGGTGATCCTCAACGATGCCGGCCTGCCATCCGGAGTGGGGGCGGAGCGGCTTCGCAGCTTCGTGAGCGGGGGCGGGGGACTGCTGAACGTGCTCGGTGAACGATCGGGGCCGCGCAGCTGGACGCCGGCCGCGGGGGCGCTGCTCCCCGGCGCGATCGCCGCGCCCGTGGACCGCCTGGGCGAACGTGGCGCGGTGCTGGGATACGTGGATCGGGCCCACCCCGCGCTGTCGATCTTTGGGGGGGCGCGGAGCGGCGACGTCTCGGCCGCGCGCTTCTTCCGCTATCGGCCGCTCGAGGTGGAGGCGGGTGTGCTGGCGCGCTTCGATGACGGGGCGGTCGCGCTGGCCGAGCATCGCCTGGGGCGCGGACGCGTGCTCACCTGGGCCAGTGGGCTCGACGGTCTGTGGAATGACCTGCCGCGCCAGGCCGTCTTCCTCCCCTTCCTGCACC
>CAZVDJ010000689.1:0-2918 GCA_964626245.1 uncultured Gemmatimonadaceae bacterium | reverse complement strand
CGCACCGCGCCCATCCTCTTTGCGCCCACCAACCCGCGCAAGCTGTACTTCGGCGCCAACACCATCTGGCAGACGACGGATGGCGGGAACAGCTGGACCGAGATCTCGCCCGACCTCACGCGCAAGGACTCCATCGTCCCCGCCAACGTGGGGAAGTACGCCAGCGAGGCGAGTGCGCGGGCGCGTCACCCCGGCGTGGTGTACACCATTGCCCCCAGCTACCGCCGCGAGAACGTGATCTGGGCCGGGAGCGACGATGGACTGATCCACGTGACGATGAACGGCGGGCGCAGCTGGCGGAACGTGACGCCCGCGGCGCTGGTGCCGTGGGCCAAGGTGTCCCTGATGGACGCGGGGCACTTCGACACGCTCACCGCCTATGCCGCGATCAACACGTTGCGGCTGGACGACCTGCGCCCGCACATCTACCGCACGCACGACGGTGGCCGTTCGTGGACGCGCATCGTGCAGGGGATCGACAGCGGGGCGACGATCAACGCGGTGCGCGAGGATCCGAGGCAGCCGGGGCTCCTCTTTGCCGGGAGCGAAACGAAGGTGTGGGTCTCCTTCGACGATGGCGACCACTGGGAGCCACTGCAGGGCAACATGCCGGCCACCTCGATCCGTGACCTCGTGATCAAGGACGACGACCTGGTGGTGGGGACGCACGGCCGTGGCTTCTGGATCCTCGACGACATCTCGCCACTACGCGAGATGGCCGCCAGGCCCACCGCGAAGCGGGCCCACCTCTTCAGGCCGGCCGTGGCCACGCGCGTGCGCTACTCGATGTACACCGACACGCCGCTGCCGCCTGACGAGCCCCGCGCCGAGAACCCGCCGGACGGCGCGATCCTGCACTACTACCTGGGGACGGCCGCCTCGACGCTCACGCTCGAAATCGTCGACGCGGCAGGACGGGTGGTGCGGAAGTACGAGAAGGGCGTGAATCCCGATCCCGATCCGCGCAACGAGGGGCACTGGCCCGACTGGTGGATTCGCCCCTCGCCCGTCCTCAGTCCCGAACCGGGACTGCATCGCTTCACCTGGGACCTGCGGCATCCGCGGCCGCGTGCCCTGTCGTTCTCGTATCCCATCTCGGCCATTCCGGGGCAGACCGTCCCCGAGCCGCTCGGGCCGCTCGCCGCTCCCGGCCGCTACACCGTGCGGCTGACGGTGGACGGCGAGGTGCTCACCCAGGGGCTCACGCTGCGCATGGACCCGCGCGTCACCACGTCAAGCGCGGGACTGCAGGCGCAGCACGCGCTGGCGCTGCGGCTGCACGCGGGAATCGATCGCGCGGCGGAGGGGATAGAACAGGCTCGCGCAGGACAGGCCCCTGCCGAGGTCATGGCGGCGCTGCGCCGCGCCAGCCAGCGCCTGACGCAACTGCTCGACATCGTCGACAGCGCAGACCGTGCGCCCACCACTCAGGTGAGCGCGGCAGCCAGGGCGACGCTGGCCGAACTGGAGGGAGCGATGGCGCGCCTGCGATAGGCGCGCCATCGCCCGCAGCGGGCGCAGCCCCGAGTCGCTGTGCCCTCGGGTGCGACCGCTACGCCGTTTCCAGCATGTAGATCTCCCGGCGGCCACCCGAGATGAGGTCGTGGTACCCCTTCATCGCCGACTGGAACTCCGGCATCTCCATCGATCTGCGCGATTGCGCCGCGTACTCCTCGAGGCTCGCAACTTCCGTTTCCGATACGACCGTCCAGTACCGCTCGGCGCTCACGTCGGTCATGACCCGCATCTTCCCCATTCCCATCCCTTCACTGAGCGCGGCCAGCGCCTTGAACTTCTCCACCATCGCCCGGGCCTTGCCCGGGTGACAGTACATGATGTCGCGAATGAGGTACATCGTCGCCTCCGGGAGATCAGGGAGTTCGCAGCCACGGTGGGGCCTGTCGAATCTCCCACGGCCAGCCGGCAGGTCAAGCGACATCGGGATCGCGGCACGCCGCTGCGGCGCCAAGAATCCGTGAAGGAGTGAGCGAGGCCAGGCGCGTGGTCGCACGCGCTGGAGGCGCGTGGTCGCACGCGCTGGAGGCGCGTGGTCGCATACGCCGGGGCGCGACCCTGCTCTCCTTACTTGGAGTCGCGGTAGATGCCGGCGACCAACTCGACCAGCGACTCGGGCCCTGCACCCTGCAGGTTGGTGAGGACGCCGACGGCGAGCCCCTCGTCCGGATAGACGAAGAGTGCCGCCCGACCGCCACCCGAGCCACCGAAGGCGCGTCGCGGCGGCGCATCGACCACGATCCACCCCAGGCCGTATCCCATCGTGGAGCCGGGAAAGTGGAACGGCTTGCCGTCGGACAGCGACGTCGCGGTGGTCATCGCCTCGAACGCGTCGCGGGACAATCCCGCCCGGCGGCTGAGCGCGACCAGCCACCGCCCCAGGTCCTCGGCGTGCATGAAGATCCCGGCGGCGGTGAGGAGCGCATCGGGATACTCGTAGTGGAAGGCCCGCAGGTCGGTGAGCTTGCTGGCGGTGGCCGGGATGCCGAGCCGGCTGTACTCCGTCGTGCGACCCGTCGCGACGGTGCGCGAATCACCGAACACCACGCCCGTCACGCCGAGCGGGGCGAGCACCCGGTCGCGGATGTGCGCCACGTACGGGCGCCTGGCGTACTTGTCGATGAGCATGCCCAGCAGCATGTAGTTGGTCTGGTTGTACGCCCACGCCGTTCCCGCCGGCGTCACCGGCATCCGAGCCAACTGGGCGAGCACCGAGTCGCGCGAGCCGGGGAGCCACGTTCCCTTCTCGGGATCCACGATCATGTCCGGAAGCCCGGAGGTGTGGCTCAGGAGCTGACGAATGGTCACCGGGCCCCACGCCGCCGGGAGCCCGTCGAGCCGGGTGGTGACGCGATCGTCGAGGGCGAACGCGCCCGAGTCCACCAGCTGCATGATGGCCACGC
>CAZVDJ010000688.1:0-2923 GCA_964626245.1 uncultured Gemmatimonadaceae bacterium | reverse complement strand
CCACCATCTCGCGACACCTGGGGGCCCTTCGGCGCGCCGGACTGGTGTCCGTGACCCGTGAGTGGAAGTTCGCCCACTATCGGCTGGCCGAGGCGAGTGATGCGCTCCACACCGCCATGCTGCAGTGCGTGAACGCCGCCACGTCGGCCGTCGGCGCGCTCGCGGCCGAGCGTGCCGCCGCGGTCGAGCGAGCCAGGCTGCGTCGCGGCGACCCCTGCGAGTAACCGACTCCCCATCCGTTCCATGCGCATCGCCCTGATCTCGGACATCCACGCCAACATCCACGCCCTGGACGCCGTCCTCGCCGACCTCGACGCGCGCGGCGACGTGGATGCCACCTACCATGTCGGCGACCTGGTGGGATACTCGGCGCACCCCAATGCCGTGATCGACCGGCTGCGCGAGCGCCACGTTGCGGGCGTGGCCGGGAACTATGACAGCACCGTCGCCACCGGCTACAAACATTGCGGCTGCCGGTCCGAGTCCCCTCGACAGGAGGCACTGGCGCACGAGTCGTTCGCCTACACGCTGCGCGCCACCAGCGACGACTCGAAGCGCTATCTGCGGTCCCTCCCCTTCTCGCTCGACCTGCGTCCGCTGGGCGGCCACCTGGCCGGTCCGCGCCTGGTGCTGGTGCACGGCACGCCGACGCTCAACACGGTGTATTGGGACCAGGATCGCAGCGATGACTTCTGCCGCAAGATGGCACAGCTGGTCGGGCTGCGTGCCGGCGACGCGATCGCGGTGGGCCATACGCACAAGCCGTGGCATCGGCAGGTCGACGGCATGCACTTCATCAACACCGGCAGCGTGGGGCGTCCCAAGGACGGCGACTGGCGCGCCGGCTACGTCTTGCTGGAGTTGGGGGAGGACGCCGCGGTCGGCGCGAACATCGGGGCCGGCGCGGAGGAGGCGGCGGCGCCCGTCCGGTTCGTGCGCGTTCCCTACGACGTGGACGCCGCGGTGCGCGATGTGGAGACGGCGGGGTTGCCGGCGGAGTTCGGTCCCTTCCTGCGTACGGGAGGACGACCGGCATGACCGTCGAAGGCGATCGCGACCCACGCGATCGCCTTCGGGGAGGCGTCAGCGCTCGCTGGCAACGGCTAGGTGTTCCACCCCAGCAGCTTCCAGCTGTACATGGACCAGAAGAAGGCGAGCGCGACCACGACGGCCGCCAGGTGACGCAGGCGCGTCCAGACACTGCCTTCGCCCATACGCCACTGCGCGATCATCTCCCATGCTCCCCACAGCACGCAGAGGAGCGCCATCACCGGAAGCGCCAGCGCGAGCTTGAGCCCGAGCGACGTCTCCGCGAAGATCGCACCCGGTGGCGAGAGGATCGCCGCGAGCACTCCAAGGAAGGTGAACATCAGGAGGCCGGCGACGATCATCGCCCGCCGTCCGCGCGCCACGTGCGCCTCCACGCGGGGACGTCCCGGCACCTTTCGCAGGAAGAAGCGCACGACGCCCGTTGCCACGACGCCAAGGAAGAGCAGCAGTCCGCCAGCCAGCAGGAGGCGATGCGTGAACGGCGACGACAGCCCTGTCATGCGATCCATCACCATCATCGGCGCCGCATCGAGAAAGGCGTGACGGATGGTCCCGTCCTCGTCGGCGCGGAAGGCGACGCGCCTCGCCGTCGTGAGGTCGCGGAAGAGGAGTGAATCCTCCCGGACCAGTCGCATCTCGCCGAAAGGGGTCGTGGCGGCGAGCGTTCCATCCTTCATCGGCGCGACGCTGATCGTCCCCATCAACGCGGCGGCCTTGAAGTACGTGGTGTAGCCACGGCGGTTGAAGACGTACTCGCCCGCGAAGCGCTGCAGGGCGGGGGCATCGTCTGCCTTGGGCGTCGGGGCGGGATTCGCCTCGGGGTAGTAGTGGTCGAGAAAGGCGGTGAGGAACGGAAGGAACGAGATCTCGCCGCCGGTGCTGGTGTTGGTGGACATGAAGACGCCCACTCCCTCGCTGGGAATGAGCGACAGGTTCGAATGGAACCACTGCGTGTCACCGCCGTGCCCGATGATGCGGAGCCCGTGCGACGACTGTTCGTAGAATCCGTGGGCGAACCCCGGGATTCGCGGGTCGTGTCCGTGCAGGCGGGACTGCATCAGTTCCGCTTCCCGCTCGCCCAGGATGCGCGCGTCACCCAATGCGCCCTTGTTCAGGTGGGCGATCATGAAGCGCGCCATGTCGGTGGCCGACGCGCTGACCGATCCGGCGGGTGCGGCCCCATCGATGATCTCGAACTTCTGCGCGACGAACTCTCCCTGCTTCCACTGGTATCCCACCGACATGTCCGCCGCCAGGTGGGCCGGCAGTGGCTGCCGCGTGGTGGTGTGCACCATGCCAAGCGGCTGCAAGATGTTCTGCTCGGTGAATGCGTCCCAGGACGGCGTTCCCCCGTGGCGCTCGCTGAGGGAGCCGGCGAGGGCCGTGGCCCAGTTCGAGTACGAGGCGAACGTCCCGGGCGCGCGGACGCGCGCCGGCATGTGCGCCGGCAGCCACTGCCCCATGGGGACGATGCGCGACGAGTCCTCGCTGAAGAGCCCGCGCGGATCCTCCTCCAGCCCCGGCGTATGCGTGAGGATGTGCGTGAGGGTGACCGGCTGGCCGAACGCGGGCGGGATGCGAAAGTCGAGGTAGTCGTTGACGTCCCTGGTCAGGTCGAGCACGCCGCGTTCGTGCAGCTGCATCACGCCGGTCCACGTGAAGAGCTTGGAGACGGAGCCGATGCGGAAGAGCGTGCGCTCGGGGTCGACGGGGGTGCGCTTGGCAACATCGGCGAAGCCGAAGCCCTTGGCGAGGAGGACCTGGCCGTCCCGCACCACGGAGACCGTGACGCCGGCGATGTGCTTGTCGCGCATCCACGCCGCCATGAGGCCATCCATGAAGGCCTCCACCTCGGCCGGATCCCGCGGGCCGC
>CAZVDJ010000687.1:0-2934 GCA_964626245.1 uncultured Gemmatimonadaceae bacterium | reverse complement strand
CTCCTCCTCCGTCATCTCGCCAGCCTCGATGAGCTTCTGCATCAGCGACTGGTCCTTCGTGATCTGCCGGGCCGTGCCGCCGCGCACCAGGTAGGCGCGCGAGTCACCCACCTGCGCCAGGTAGAGCGTGTCGCCCAGCAGCCCGGCGATCGTCGCCGTCGTCCCCATCCCGCGCAGCTCGGGGTGCTCCGCTGCGTGCCGGTAGATGACGGTGTTGGCCACGTCGGTGGCGCGCTCCAGCGACTCCACAAAGGCGCCCGGGTCGCTCCCGCGCAGCGGGGCCCACTGCTCCTTGAGGTAGCGCAGCACCGTGTTGATCGCGGTCTCGCTGGCCAGTTCTCCCGCGGCGGCGCCTCCCATGCCGTCGGCCACCATGAACAGGTGTCCGACCGGGCCGGCCGGCTGCCGCACCGAGCGCCCCACCTGTTCAAAGAGGATCGGGTTCCCGTCGCCCAGGTCGGCGACGACGTAGGCATCCTCGTTGTGGTCGCGCGTCTTTCCCACGTCGGAGAGCGCGAAGACCTCCACCACCACCGGCGCGTCGCTCCCCCTGGGCGGGGTTGGCATGCGCGCCGCGCGCGTCTCTACCGGCGTCTTCATCGGGCTTACCGCGCGGGCCTCTCACCCACCAGGGCGAGCAGGGTGGCGCGTGGCGCGCGAATGGGGAGTCGGAGCACCGGCACGGGGAGCAAGGGAGAAGGAAGCGCGAAGATGGCGCAAGGAGCCATACGGGGCAACCACAGCCGTGGATTCGAGGGGGCCAACCGCTGTGAGGACGCGTGCGACATATCGTAGCGTGTCCCGGTGGGTGCAACGCGACATTACTTTCGCCCCATGTTCCTCCGCCGCATCATGCGAGCCATCGGCAACGGAGCTTCCGCCAACGAATCACCCGGGATCGCGTGGCCACGCACTCGAGCCGGACGTTTGCCGAGTGCCGGCGCAGGGCTCGCGGCGCTGCTCCTCTCGGCGTGCGGCGCCCCCGCGCCCCGCACCGCGCCCGCGCCTGCAGCGCCGCCCGCGCCGCTCACCACACTGGGCGACGCCCCACGCTTTCCCCCCGTTCCCGCGGTGACCGGCCCGGTCACCGTGAGAGTCACCTATCCGCCCGACGGCGCCACCATCGTCGCTCGCGACTCGACCTTCCTCTTCGGGTCGGTGGGGACGGGCGACGCCAGGCTCACGGTGAACGGCGCCGACATCCCTGTCCTTCCCAACGGTGCGTGGCTGGCGTGGGTTCCCCTGCCGCCGCGCGAACGTCCCGAGTGGCTGCTGGTGGCGAGCAAGGGGGGCGACACCGTGCGGACGGTACGCCGCATGCGCTTTCCCGCGCTTCCACTCCCCCTCCCAAACGACGGCGTGCTGCGCGTCGACTCGGCGTCACTGCGCCCCGCGCGCGGCGAGGCCAGGCGCTCCAACGATCCGGTGCGTCTGTCGGTGCGCGCCCCCGCCAACGCGACGGTGAGCTTCCAGGGGGCGGAGGGGACGCGGCGCACGCTGCGACGCGCGGTTGTGGGCGGCGCCGACTCCACCGTGTGGGTCACCGAGGTGGCCGCCAGTGCCCTGCAAGAGCCGGGGCGCCTGGTGGTGGCGCGTGGTGCCGACACGGTCTCCCTCTCCACGACGCCGGTGTCGATCATCGACTCGGCGGGGGCGCGGTACGCCATTGTAGGGGAGCGGCTCCCGGCCATGTCGCCCACCGCCCCCGACTCCGACCGCGTGGTGAACGCACGCCCCGTGGCAGCTGGCGGGACCTACAAGTGGTTCCTCATCCCCCAGAGCGTGGTTGAACTCACCGGCCGCAGCGGCGCGATGGCCCGCCTGCGGCTGGACCGCGACCTGGAGGTGTGGGTGGACTCCGGGGACGTGCGCGAACTCCCCGAGGGGCAGGCGCCACCCGTGCGCGTGGCCGGCAACGCGCGCCTGGTGGCCCGTGGCCCCGAGGTGAGCGACCTGGTCATCCCCATGGCCGCGGCGCCGCCCTACAGCGTGCAGCTGGAGGGGGATCGGCTCCTGCTCGACCTGTACGGCACGGTGGCCAACACCGACATCCTGCGCCACGACAGCGCCGACTCCGTGGTCCAGCGCGTCACGTGGGAGCAGCGCACCAGCGACCGGGCACGCTACACCGTGCAGCTGCGCGCACCGCTCCTGGGCTACCTGGTGCGGTGGGAGCGTGGGGCGCTGGTGCTCAAGGTGCGCCGCGCGCCGCGGGTGGATTCCACACGCCCGCTGCAGGGACTCACCATCGCCGTCGACGCCGGGCACCCGCCGGCCGGCTCCACCGGCCCCACTGGCCTCTATGAAGGGGTGGCGACGCTGGAGATCGCCCGGCGGCTGGAAGCGCTCCTTGTGGCTCGCGGTGCGCGGGTGGTCATGACGCGCACCACCGCCGATCCCCTCGGCCTCACCGACCGGCCGGAGATCGCGCGGCGGGCCGGCGCCCACGCCTTCGTCTCCATCCACCTCAATGCGCTCCCCGATGGGGTGAACCCGTTCACCGCGCACGGCACCGGGAGCTACTGGTTCACCGCGCACAGCGAGCCGCTCGCCCGCGAGGTGCAGCGGGGGATGGTGCGGCGCATGGGGCTGCGCGACCTGGGGAGCTACTACGACAACCTGGCCGTCCTGCGCCCCACCTGGATGCCCGCCGTCCTGTGCGAGGGGGCGTTCGTCATGCTCCCCGAGCAGGAGGCGCTGCTGCGCATGCCCGAGTTCCAGGCGGCCTATGCGTTAGGCGTGGCCGAGGGGTTGGAGCGCTACTTCCGGGAACTGGCGCGGCCGTGAGCGGATCCTAATGATGTAGAGAGGGTGGCGCCCCCCCGGCACCCCGCCGGAGTCCCGCGCGCGCCGACCGGGCGAAACCGCGGCCAGGCGTGGCGGCTACGCGCGGCGGCTAGGCGCGCAGCACCAGCAGCATCACGTCATACAGCG
>CAZVDJ010000686.1:0-2941 GCA_964626245.1 uncultured Gemmatimonadaceae bacterium | reverse complement strand
CGCGGTGGCGTCGCTGCTGCAGCGCATGCAGGGCGACATGTTCAACGTGGCACGCGAGCGGCGCGAGGCCAACAGCGTGCGGGAAGCCATTTCCTACGATCGCTTCAAGGCGTTGATGGAGGGCGACGGCGCCTTTGTCTACGCCGGGTGGAACGGCGACCCGGCCGTCGAGGCCCGGGTGAAGGAGGAGACCAAGGCGACCATTCGCTGCATTCCCGAGCCGGAGTTCGTCACGCACGGCGCGGCCACGACGTGCATGGTCACGGGCGAGCCCGCGAGGCACACCGTGATCTGGGCGAAGGCCTACTGATGCAGTCCTTCACCAGGCTTGGTGGACAGCTGCACTGTGAGGGCGTCGCGCTCGAGACGCTGGCGGAGCTGGCCGGGACGCCCGCCTACGTCTACAGCGCCACGGCGATTCGCGAGCAGTACCAACGACTGGATGCGGCGCTGGCGCCGGTGCCGCACCGCATCCACTACGCGTGCAAGGCCAATGCGTCGCTCGGGCTCCTGACGCTGCTGCGCGGGCTGGGATCGCGCATCGACGTGGTGTCGGGCGGGGAGCTGTTCCGGGCGCGTGCCGCGGGCTTCGCCCCCACCGACATCATCTTCGGCGGCGTGGGCAAGTCGGTGCACGAGCTGCGCGAGGCCATCGAGGCCGGCGTGCACGTGATCTCGGTGGAGTCCGAGCCCGAGCTGCGGCAGCTCGATCGGCTCGCGGCCGAATGCGGGATGGTGGCGCGCGTCGGCATCCGCGTGAACCCGGAAATCACGGTCGAGACCTTCCACGAGTACATCAAGACGGGGGAGAAGGGCGACAAGTTCGGCGTTCCCTTCGACGAGGCGCACGCGGTGGCCCGCGTGGCGACGACGCTGTCGCACGTGCGGCTGGTGGCCATCGGGATGCACATCGGCTCGCAGCTCACCGACCTCGCCGCCTATCGCGACGGGATCGGTCGGCTGGAGGCGCTCATCGGGGCGCTGCGTGCCGAGGGGGTGTCGACGCTGGAGCACGTGGACATCGGCGGCGGACTGTTCGTGCCGTACGACGGCGAGGCACCGGCCGACCTGGTGGGCTACACGGGGATCGTCGTGCCCGCCGTGCAGCGCCTGGGGCTGGAGCTGATCGTGGAACCGGGGCGCTTCCTGGTGGCCGAGAGCGGTGTGCTGCTGGCACGCGTGCTCTACCGCAAGCGGAGCGGCGGCCGGGACATCCTGATCACCGACGCCGGGATGAACGACCTGCTGCGGCCGTCGCACTACGACGCCTTTCATCGCATCGAGGCGGTCCATGCCGTGCCGCAGCGCTCCCGCTTCGACGTGGTGGGGCCCGTGTGCGAGAGTGGCGACTTCCTGGCGCTCGATCGGGAGATGGAGGACGTGGAGCCGGGGGCGCTGTTGTGCATCTTCACGACAGGTGCCTACGGCATGAGCATGGCCTCCAACTACAACGCCCGGCCACGCGCGGTGGAGGTGCTGGTGGAGGGGTCGCGCTGGGCGGTGATCACGGCGCGGGAAACCTACGAGGACCTGGTGCGGCGCGAGTCGCTCGAGCCCACATGGAGGAACGCCCGATGAAGGTTGGCCTGCTCTCCGATACGCATGATCGCCTCCCGGCGATCCGTGCCCTGCTGGAGTACATGCAGCAGCGCGGCGTGGGGCTCGTCCTGCACGCGGGCGACTTCTGCGCGCCGTTCGCGTTGCAGCCGTTCATCGACGTCAACATGCAGATGGTGGGAGTCTTCGGGCGCAACGACGGCGACCATGAGGGGATCCGCGCCTTTGCGCAGCGGGGGATGGGGCTGGAGCTCTTCGAGTCGCCGCACTCATTCGAGCTGGGGGGGCAGCGCATCCTGCTGGTGCACGACATGGCCGACGCCTCACCCAGGTCGCTCGAGTCGCATGGCGTGGTCGTGCACGGTTTCACGCATCGGGAGGAGATGATGATCCGCGGGGAAACGCTGATCGTGAACCCCGGTGAGGGGTGCGGCTGGCTGCACGGCAAGCCGAGCGGCGCCATCCTCGACCTCGATAGCAAGGACGTACACTTCTTCAAGCTCCAGGACGTTCACACCTTCCAGGCCACCGACGACGCGTGAGTTCACCCGCCACGACCCTTCCGGCGCACTCCGGCAGCCGCATCCTCATCCTCGACTGCGGCTCGCAGTTCACGCAGCTCATTGCCCGGCGTGTGCGCGAGGCGCGCGTCTATTCCGAGATCCATCCCCCCACGCGCGACCTGGAGTGGATCAAGGCCTGGAAGCCCACGGGGATCATCCTCTCCGGCGGTCCATCCTCGGTCACCGACGAAGGGGCGCCCACGTTCGACCCTGCGATTCTCGATGTCGCGCCGGTGCTTGGCGTCTGCTACGGGATGCAGTGGATTGCGCAGGCGGTGGGCGGGAAGGTGGCGGGTGGTGGACGGCGGGAGTACGGACGCGCCGAGATCACGGTGGGGGAGACGGCGGGACTCTTTTCCGGGTTTGTGCCCGGCGAGCACTCGCAAGTCTGGATGAGCCACGGCGACCATGTCGATCGCGTGCCGCCGGGCTTCGTCCTCACCGCATCGAGCGCCGACAATCCGGTCGTCGCCATGCGGCACGAGAGCAAGCCGGTCCATGCCATCCAGTTTCACGCTGAAGTCCACCACACGGTGCGCGGCCCGGAGATCATCTCGAACTTCCTGTTCGAGGTGTGCCGCTGTGAACCCGGATGGACACCGGGCCACTTCATCGAGGAGGAAGTGGCCAAGATCCGCGCCCTGGTGGGCGACCGGCACGTGATCTGTGGGCTCTCCGGCGGCGTGGACTCGTCGGTGGCCGCCGCGCTGGTGCACCGCGCCATCGGCGACCAGCT
The DNA here is from genome assembly GCA_964626245.1 of uncultured Gemmatimonadaceae bacterium. GTDB lineage: Bacteria > Gemmatimonadota > Gemmatimonadetes > Gemmatimonadales > Gemmatimonadaceae > SCN-70-22. The sequence continues at coordinate 85 of CAZVDJ010000686.1, read as the reverse complement.
CACCTGCATCTTCGTGGACACCGGCCTGCTGCGCCTGCACGAGCGCGAACAGGTGGAGCGCACCTTCCGCGCGCACCTTGGCATC
>CAZVDJ010000685.1:0-2946 GCA_964626245.1 uncultured Gemmatimonadaceae bacterium | reverse complement strand
GAGCCCGCGGTGGTCGTGCGCGACCTGACGGGGACGATCACGGCGTGGATCGAGGTCGGGGCACCGGACGCGGCGCGGCTGCACCGCGCGAGCAAGGGGGCGCCGAGGGTCGTGGTCTATTCCACGCGCGACCCGCGACTGCTGCAGCGGCAGTATGCTGGCGAGCGCATCCATCGCGCCGAGTCCATCGTGCTGCGCGCGGTCGACCGCGAGTTGCTCGACGCGCTGGTTGCCAGGCTCGAGCGTCGGCTGTCGCTGGAACTGTCAGTGGCCGATGCCATGCTGTATGTGACGTTGGGTGGGGAAGTACTGAGCGGTGAAGTGGGGAGCTATCCGATCACGGCGGCGTAGACGACCAGGAGGTGCGGCATGGGACGCAGGATTGGCGCGGTGGGCCAGCTGACCGGGAGCTGTCGCGTGAGCGGCAACTCGGTGATCCTCGAAAGCGCCACCGGAAGCGTGACGACGGTCTCGTTCACGGGCGTGACTGGTACCCTGGTCGCGACAGGGAAGGCGACGCGGTTTCCTACCGGTACCATGCAGGTGACGCACGTCGGCACGACGCCGCCTCACCTGCCGACCTTCAAGTCGCCGGCCGAGTACGTCTTCAGCTTCAGCCTGATCATATCCACGGCGCCACCATGCGCGTCGAGCGGCGGCTTCTGGCACCGGTTCTGGTCACGTCCTGCGCACCTGTCGGGGGGGCGCACCGGCGTCGAGGTTCAGCTGGCCACCGCCCCGGCGCCGTCGCCGTACCTGCGCCCGTTGCGGGTGTTCGATGCGACGGACTTCGACCTGCCGCTCGCGGACGCGTCGGTCGACATGTCTGCGGATGCGACCATCACCCCGGAACCCGCCACCATCGTCCTCTTCGCGTCGGGCCTGGCCGGCGTGGCCGGCGCCCTGCGCCGGCGAACGCCAGCGGCGGACGGACCGGCTAGTCGTAGCGAAGCGCCCGCATCGGGTCGACCTGGGAGGCCTTGAGCGCCGGGACATAACCCGCGCCTAACGCCACCAGCGAGAGCAGCACCGCCGCACCGGCCGTGGCCAGCAGGTCAAACCCCTGCACGCCGAACAGGAGCGATTGCGCCCCCCGGCCGAGGGCGACGGCCGCGCCGGTCCCGATCAGGCCACCGACGAGCATCATCGTCCCCACCTGCCGCAGCACCATGGCGCGGACCATCCCGCCGCTGGCGCCCAGGGCCATGCGCACGCCAATCTCGCGCGTGCGCTGCGCCACGGTGTACGCCAGCACGCCGTACAAACCAACGGCAGCGAGCAACGTGGCCAGCACGGCAAAGGCGGCGCTCAACGTGCTGATCATCCGGTCCAGGAAGACGTTCTCGTTCACCTGCTGCGGCAGCGTGCGCAGCTCCTCCACCGGGAGGTTGGGGTCGAGCTTGGCGATGACCCGCGGGATGCTCTGCAGCAACTGCTCGGGCGCCATGGCGGAACGCACGTAGAAGTTGAGCGAGCCCACCAGCGAGTCCTGGCGCCAGGGGAGGAAGAACTGCGGCGGGATGGCGTTCTTCACCTCGCTGTACTTCGCATCCTTCATCACCCCGACGATCTCGATGTTCAGCTCCCCGCGCAGCCCCTGGTTCCCCATGCGCTTCCCGACCGCGTCCTTGCCCAGGTTGAACTTCTTGGCGAAGGCCTCGTTCACGATCGCGACGCGTGGCGCCCCCACCGCGTCCGTGGCGGTGAACTCGCGGCCGCTGAGGAGCGGGATGCCGAGCGCCGCCAGGTAGCCCGCCCCCACCATGTTGAAGTTCGCGTTGATGTCGGTGTCGGGATTGGCCTCGAATCCTTCCACGCTCACGTCGTTCCCCCAATTGTTGCCGGCCAGGAGCCGGACGCGCCCCGACGTCACCGCGCTCACGCCGGGGAGTGCGGCGAGCTCCTCTTCCACGCGTCCGAAGAGCGCGGTACGACGCGCGGGCTCGTAGCCGCTGCGGCTGGGGGAGATGGTGAAGGTGGCGACGTTCTCGATGCGCACGCCCAGGTCCACCTTGCTCACGTTGTGCAGCGAGCGGATGAAGAGCCCGGCCGCCACGAGCAGCGCCATGGACAGCGAGATCTGCGCGGTGACCAGCGATGAGCGGAAACGCGACGCGGCGCGGTGCGACGACAGGTTGCCGGCATTGCTCCGGATCGTGCCGATGAGGTCGGAACGCGTGGAGTGCAGCGCCGGGAAGAGGCCGAAGAGGAGGCCGGTCGCCAGCGCCGCGAGGGCGGCGAAGAGCACCACCGATCGGTCCACGGAGAAGGCGAGCGCCGTCACGGCGTCGCCGGGGAGCATGGCGGCAATGGCCCCGAGCGTCCACTTGGCGACCAGCAGCGACGCCACGCCGCCAAAGACGGCAAGCAGCACCGATTCGGTGAGCAGCTGACGGATCAGCTGCCAGCGCGCGGCGCCGATGGAGAGGCGCACCGCCATCTCCATGGAGCGATTCGCGGCGCGCGCCAGCAGGAGGTTGGCGATGTTCGCGCAGGCAATGAGGAGGACGATCCCCGTGATGGAGAAGAGCAGGAGGAGCGGCGTCCTCGCCTCGGTGTGGATGTCGCTCTGCCCGCGCGCGCCCGGCGTCATCGCCACCTCGCGCGCCTTGAAGCGCTCCATCGTGGCGGCACTCAGCTCTTCCTGCTGCGGCGCCTCCACGTCCGTGATGATGGGACGATAGACCGCGTTGAGCCCCAGCCTGGCCTGCTCGAGCGTCGTGCCGGGCTTGAGGCGCGCGAAGAGGTAGAGCCAGTAGGTGTTGCGCCGCTCCAGGTCCCGCGTGCGCCCGCTCAGGGCGCCACTCATCGTCAGGGGAACGAAGACGCGCGGGTCGGCGCCGAGCGTGGTGCCGGTGAACCCGCGCGGCGCCACGCCGATGATCGTGAGCTGCTGGCCGTTGACCGTGATCACCTGGTCGATGACGGCGGGATCACTGCCGAGCT
>CAZVDJ010000684.1:0-2955 GCA_964626245.1 uncultured Gemmatimonadaceae bacterium | reverse complement strand
CCACCACGCGGGTGGGATTGAAGTGCGCCCCCGTGCGCTCCACCGCCTCGAGCACGCCGCCGCGCTCGAGCCACTGGTTCAGGTGCATGCGGCGCAGGAGCCGCTCCACCCCCTTCTCCACCAGCTTGGCCAGCAGGTAGCCGGCAAAGAGGATGATGAGGGCGCCACCCATGGCCGGGACGATCTCGGCGAGCTGGGCGAACGAGTCCTGCAGGCGTTCGAAGAACGTCACGGGCTGGGGGCGAGGGCGCCGGGCAAGGGACGGCCACGCCGGCCGGATGGCCGCGTGGACGCGGGGAATCTAACGCGCTCGAGCCGCCAGCGGCCGACGAGGCGAAGCCGGCGCCTCATGGGCGGGGACGCGCCTGACGGGCCCTAGCTCCCTGCCCGGGGAATTCCCACCGCGTCGCGCTCGGCGCGCTCGCTCAGGAGCCGGGTGGTGAAGCGCTGCATCTCGGAGATGCGCTCCACTTCCACCGCCGTCGCATCCACGCCGGCCTCCAGCCGCTCCAGCCGTGCCGCGATCTCCTCGAGCCCCGGGGCGCGCAGCTGCTGCCGCTCCACGCGCTTGCGCACGAGCGAGTAGATCATCCCCATCGCGGTCAGGATGATGGCCGTCGACGCGATGATCACGAGGTCCATGTCGATATGCATGTCGTCTCTCCTCGCGGCCTAGCGCCGGCCGGTGGGCCACGGGGCGCCGCACCCGTCGCGGCGGAAGGTGTCGCTCACGTTGAGGATCTTCCACGCCCCCTGCCGACGCACCATGTGGAAGGCGTCGTAGCCGCAGTGTGACACCTGTCCGTCGCGCCGGACCTGGTATTCCGCCCAGACGCTGGCCAGGTCCCCGTCCACCTGGACACGGGCGTTGCGAATGGGTTCGTCCAGCGGCGGCGAGTTTGGGTTGGAGGCGCTGCGCAGGAACTGCTCGCCGGTCAGGAGCACCACGCGCACGCCGCCGGCCGGGTCGGGGCGCAAGAGCGTGAAGCGCGCGGCCGAGTCGACGGAGGCACGCATCACCGTGGTGTCCTTGGCGCGCAGCGCGTCGAAGAAGCGCTCGATGGCGCCGACCACCGCGGCGCTGTCGGACTGGGCGCGTGCGGACGACGGGGCGATCAGGGCGACGCCCAGCAGGAGCGCGACCGCGAACGGGAGGCGAGGCAAACGCATGGCGAAGCGCCTTGCGGGCGCGGGCTGAGGTATGGGATGTACGGGAGGGGCGACGGCGTGGTTTCGCGCCGCCGCCCCTCGTCGCGTGGCACGTGCGGGACGCTACTGTCCGCCCACGGTCTGCGCGAATGTCGCGGGACGAAGCGGAAGGCGCCGCGCGCGAACGCCGGTGAGCTTGTACAGCGCGTTGGCCACCGCGGGCGCGAGTGGAGGCACGCCCGGCTCTCCCACCCCTCCCGGCTCCTCCCGGCTTGGCACGATGTGGACGTCGACCTCCGGCATCTCGTTCATCCGGAGCATGCGGTAGTTGTTGAAGTTCCCCTGCACCACGCGCCCCTTCTCCAGCGTGATCTCGCCATAGAGCGCCGCAGTGAGGCCGGCGACCACCGATCCCGACATCTGCGCGCGCACGATCCCGGCGTGCACCACCTGCCCGCAGTCGGCCACCAGGGTGACCTTGTGCACGCGGATGCGGTCGCGCTCCAGCGACACCTCGGCCACTTCGGCCACGCGCCCACCGCGGTCGTTGAGCAGGGCGACCCCCCGCGCGCGCCCCGCGGCGAGCGGCGCATTCCAGCGCGCGCGCTCCGCCGCAAGCTCGAGCACGCGCTTCATGCGCGGGTCGCCGTCCAGCATGGAGATTCGGAACTCCACCGGGTCGCGCCCGGCGCGCTCCGCCAGCTCGTCCACGAAGCTCTCGAAGAAGAAGCCGTTCTGCGACGGCCCCACCGAGCGCCAGTAGCCCACCGGCACGTCGTTGTTGGCGCGACAGTACTCCACCAGCAGGTTGGGAATGCGGTAGGGAACGTCCGCGAGCGCCGCGACCGCATTGCCGTCGAGCTGGTCGCGACCGCCCGAGATCCCCTGCGCCGCCACGCGCACGTGCAGCGCCACCAGGTTGCCGCGCGCATCCAGCCCTCCCTTGAGGCGCGCGTGGGCCGCGGGGCGGTAGAAGTCGTGCTGCATGTCCTCCTCACGCGACCAGAGCACCTGCACCGGCGCGCCCACGGCCTTGGCCGTCTCCACCGCGTCCTGCACGAAGTCGGTCCCGGAGCGCCGCCCCCATCCGCAGCCCAGCAGCGTGACGTGCACGGTGACCCTGTCGGGCGCAACGCCGGCAATGCGGGCTGCGGCCTGTTGCGCGCCTTGCGGGTTCTGCGACGGCACCCAGAGCTCCACGCCGTCGGGGCGCACGTGCGCCGTGCAGTTCATCGGCTCCATGGTGGCGTGCGCCAGGTACGGCGCCTCGTACGTCGCCTCGACCGTCGTGGCCGACGCGAGCGTCGTCATTGCGTCGCCCACGCGCCTGGCCTCCATCCCTGGCCCGTCGGCCAGCGACGAGAGCTGCCGGAAGACGTCGGCCGTTCCCATCGAGAAGCCATCGTTCTCGTATTCGATGGTGAGGGCGCGCGCCCCCTGCATGGCGGCCCAGGTGTGATCAGCCACCACGGCGACCCCCGCCGTCAGTGGCACCACCTGCCGCACGCCCGGCACGGCCAGCGCCTTGCTGGCATCGAACGACTTCACGCGGCTGCCGAAGACCGGCGGGTGCACCACCGAGGCGAACTTCAGCCCAGCGGGACGGGCATCGATGCCGTAGCCAGCACGCCCCGTGACCTTGTCCAGGGCGTCGAATTGCGGGGGACTCGTACCCACCAGACGGAAGGCGGCGGGGTCCTTGAGCCTGGGCTGGGGCGGCACCGGGAGCAGCGCGGCGGCCTCGGCCAGCTCGCCGTACGACGCGCTGCGCCCCGACGGGGCGTGTCGCACGCGCGCGCCCTCGGT
>CAZVDJ010000683.1:0-2955 GCA_964626245.1 uncultured Gemmatimonadaceae bacterium | reverse complement strand
GGGTGCACCGCGAGCCCCCCTTCGACGAGTCGGCCGACCTGGTCGAGCTGGCGCGCACGCCGCGCATCGTCGTCTGTGCCGGGGCCAAGGCGATCCTCGACCTTCCGGCCACGCTCGAACGGTTGGAAACCCTCGGTGTTCCCGTCATCGGCTACCGCACCAGCGACTTCCCCGCCTTCTTCTCGCGCGACAGCGGCCTGCCGGTCAGCGCGACGGTGCAGACGCCGGCCGAGGTGGCGGCGATAGAGGGAGCGCATCGCGCGCTCGGGCGACGTGAGGCAATTCTCATCGTGCAGCCGCCACCGCCTGACGCGGCGCTGCCGCGCGAGGACGTGGAGCGTGCAGTCGCCGATGCCTTACGAGCGGCGCGCGACGCCGGCGTGCGCGGCGCCGCCGTCACCCCGTTCCTGCTGGGTGAAGTGGAGCGTCGCACCGAGGGGCGCTCGCGCCACGCCAACCTTGCGCTCCTCGAGGCCAACGCCCGGCTGGCCGGCGAGATCGCCGCCGCCCTCGCTGCGCAAACGCCGGCGTGACGGGCCGTCTGGCCGCGCAGCGGGTGGAGCCTGCTGGTGATGCTGGCGCGATCTGCTGGCGCGATCTGCTGGCGCGTGCCGTCGTTCCGCCTGACGCGTCTTCCACACGATGGGCCGGCGCCCGGCGCGCGCGTTCTGCCGCACCACCGGGCGCCGCGTGCATCGGGCACTGCGCACAGGTCGACCGGCGTTGCTAGATTGCGCCCCACGCGACGCCGGGCGAACATGCGCGGCGTCGCGGTACCATGCGCAGGACCTGCAGCCGACCGGGATCGGGGAGTATTGAACGAGTTGCGTTCGGAATGGTACAATAGGCCAGCACGCTCGATGCGGAGGTAGTGCGAGAGATGCCGACTCCATTCCTGAGTTCCGAGGAGTACGATGAGCGCGCCCATCAGCTCTACAACGAGGGGCAGTACGACCAGGCGCTCGATGTCCTTCGCGAGGGGCTCGCGCTCTATCCGCACGCGGTAGAGCTGCACGTTGGCGTGGGCTATGCCCGGCTGGCGCGCGAGGAGTTCGCCTGGGCGCGCCGGTCGTTCGAGGAGGCCCTCATCCTCGACCCCGAGCACGAGGACGCGCTGGCAGGACTGGGCGAGGTCCTCCTCAAGCTCGGCCTGGAGGACGCGGCCCGGAAGGCCTTCCACACCACGCTCGCGTTAGGCTACGAGGACGACCTGGAGCTCATGCTCCAGATTGGCCGCGCCCTCTTTCGCGAGGGGCTCATCGAGGACGCCAAGGAGTACTTCGAGGTGGCGGTCCGGCAGAGCCCCGACTCCGCCGAGAGCGTGGCGCTCGTGGGCTATGCCCAGCACCGGCTGGGCGACGACGAGGCGGCCATCGCCACGCTGCGGCGCGCGCTGCAGCTGGACGCCGAGCACGCCGAGGCGCGCATCTACCTGGGGAACATCCTGTACGACCGCGGCGAGTACGAGGCCGCGCTGTACCACCTGGATCGCTCCAAGCCCGAAGACCACTGGGACGAGCTGGGGATCTGGCGGCTGATGGAGCTCAAGCGCACCGTCCATCGCCTCCCCGAGGACGACCCGGAGCTCAAGAAGTGGGAGGAGCGGCTGGCGGAACTCGCCGGGGAGCCCGACGACATCGACGAGATGCTCGCCGAGATCGAGCAGCGCGCGATGGAGGCGGACCACCAGGACGTGAAGCAGCAGCTCGAGCTCTTCGGGGCGATGCTCGGGAACCTCGTGGAGCAGAAGGTCGAGTCACGCGAGCATCGGGTCCAGACGCGCGACGGGCGCGCCTTCCGCGGCAGCTGGGACGAGATCGTCCGCCAGATGCGCGACGGCAACGCCACCTTCACCGGTCGTTCCATCCAGGACTTCATGCTCAGCGAGGCGCGGCGGCAGTACACGCTCACGGGGATGGTCATTCCCACGGGCGACGCCGAGAGCTTCATTCGCGGCAGCGCCGACGCCGGGCTCCTGCGAATCCTAACATAGCGCCATCCGTATTCCCATGACCAGCGACGGTCATCGCTCGGCGCGGGCCGCCTTCGACGCGGCCCGCGCGTCGTTTCAACGCCTCGCCACCGGCGCTCCATCGGAGAGCGCCGCGGCATTCGCCGAGGCCTGGCAGGGGACGCAGCGGGCGCTCCGTGCCCTGGCGGGGACCGAGGTCCTCGAAGGGGTCGCGCTGGTGCGCGAGCTTCGCCAGCGGAACCTCCTCTCGCTCGAGGATGCCCACGCGCTGGTCGACTTCCACGCGGCGGTCGAGCGCACGCGCGGGGAAGGCGCCACGCCAACGCCCGGCGACGTGCAGGCGGCGGCCAGCGCGCGCGAGCGACTCGAGCGGCTGCTGTCGCCGGGACCGGACGAGGCCGGGCCCGCGCCATACTCGGGCCCCGTCTCCCCGCCGCGCACGCCGCCGCCGGCCAGCGCGCCTCCTCCGCCCGTGGAGGTCGCGGCCCCCGCCGCCAGGCACAACTACCTGGGGGCTGCCTTCGTCGCGCTGGCCGTCGTGGCCGTGATCGCGGTGGCACTCTTCGCGTGGCGCGGCATGTCGCGCGAGCCGTCGGCGCTGCGCCAGGGACGTGCCGCCTTTGCGGCTGGCGACCGCCTCACGGCGAAGAACGCCTTCCTCGTCGCCACCACCGAGGCGCCCACGCTGGCCGAGCCGCACATCTACCTCGGTCGCATCGCCCGCGACGAGGGGAACCGGGCCGCGGCGAGCGCCGAGCTGCGCCGGGCGGTGGAGCTCGAGCCCAACAATCCGCTGGCGCACCGCGAACTGGCGGCCTACCTGCTGGCCACCGGGCAGCTCGAGCTGGCGCGCTCGTTCTACGCCCGTGCCATCGAGCTCGCCCCCGACGATCGCGTGGCGCTCGGCTTCATGGCGTGCACGCTGCACCGCATGGGACGCACCGACCTGGCCGCCCGCTTCTTCCAGCGCGCCGGTGCGGGCG
>CAZVDJ010000682.1:0-2960 GCA_964626245.1 uncultured Gemmatimonadaceae bacterium | reverse complement strand
GGGTGCACCCCATCACGCCGCCCGAGACGTCGGTGTAGTAGGTGGTGGAGAGGTCGTTGAGCGGGTCGGCGCTCCCGCTTTCTGACAGGAAGGGCGCTGGTCCGGTCTTCGCCGCGCCCAGGGCGGTGCCGGAGCGCGGCTTCGAGTTGCCGCTCGGCAGCAGGTTCACGAAGAGGGTGTTGCTCAGGTTGTCGAAGCCGTCGTTCTTGCGGAAGAAGCCGAAGGTGTTGACCTGGAACGGGTCGGTGGCGCCGGTCCAGTCGTACGACCCCTGCAGGTTCTGCACGTACACCGACATCACGGTGAGCGAGACGCCGTCGAGGAACGGATGACCGGGGAGCCCGCCGACGTAGTTGTTGTAGTTGAAGGCGGCGGCGAAGCACGATGGCTGTCCGGGCGGGCAGTAGACCCGCGGGACGAACTGCGCGTAGGCAGGCGGAGCGGTGACGGCTACGAGAATGGCGGCCGAAAGGACCAGCGCGCGCTTCGACATGGGGAAGGCTCCGGGAACCGCGGTAATGGGGGTCCGGCTGCAACGCCACCGAGCCCGGAGAGAGAGCTTAACGACCGGCTCGTCAATACGAACCCCCCTCCCCTGTCCAAAAGCAAATGCTCGAGGTCGCGTCGGGCCGTGATGCCGCGCCCTCGCGGAATGGTGACGCGGATTCCACGAGCGGTGCTGGTGCCATCGGTCACAATGACGTAGTGCCGGACGCTCTCCGCGGCGACCCCGACTGGCGCCGCTCACGGCGGCTGAGGAACTTATCCCCCCTTCCGTCCCCGCTCTCCTCCGCCATCGCACGTGCCGCTCCCGACCGCTCTTCCATTCCACTCGCCGGCGCGCTTTCCCCGCGGCTTCCGTTGCGCCTCGCGCAACGTGGGGCTCAAGCCAAGCGCGCGTGACCTCACCCTCTTCGTGAGCGAGGTGGAGGCCAACGCCGCCGCCGTCTTCACGCGCAACCACTTTCCCGGGGCGCCGATCATCCTGGGACGCGAGACGATCCGGGGCGGGCGACTGCGCGCCATCGTGGCCAACAGCAAGTGCAGCAACGTGGCCACCGGAGAGGAAGGGGTGAACCGCGCGCGCCGCATGGCCGCCGCCGCCGCCGCGGAGGTGGGGACGACGGCCGACCGCGTCCTCGTATCGTCCACCGGGGTGATTGGCGTCCCCCTTCCCATCGAGAAGATCGAGACCGGGATCCGCGGGATCATGGCCGACCTGTCGGACGACCCCTTGTTAGGCGCCGAGGGGATCATGACCACCGACACGCACCCCAAGGCGCTGTCGGTGAGCGTGGGCGACGCGACGATCACCTGCGTGGCCAAGGGGTCGGGGATGATCGAACCCAACATGGCGACGATGCTCGCCTACCTCTTCACCGACGCCGCCCTCGACTCGGCGACGCTGGACCGGATGCTGCGCTCGGCGGTGCACGGCACCTTCAACATGCTCTCGGTGGACACGGACACGAGCACGAGCGACACCTGCGCCATCCTGGCCAACGGGCTCGCCGGCCCCGTAGACGCCGAGGCCTTTCAGGAGGCGCTCGAGGCCATCTGCCTGCGCATGACCGAGATCCTGGCGCGCGACGGCGAGGGGGCCGAGCACCTGATCCGCGCCACCGTGCGCGGCGCGCACAGCGAGGACGAGGCCCGGCGCGTGGCCAAGTCGCTGGTGAACTCGCCCCTGGTCAAGACGATGGTGCACGGCGCCGACCCCAACGTGGGACGCCTCCTCATGGCGGTGGGGAAGTGCTTCGAGGTCCCCATCGACGCGTCGCGCACCGACGCGTGGATCAACGGTGTTCCCGTGGTGCGCGGCGGACTGCGGCTGGACTTCGAGGACGCGATGGTCCGCGCCACCCTCAAGCACGAGGAAGTGCAGCTGACGGTCGAGCTCGGGCTGGGCGAGGCGTCAGCGACCGCCTACGGCTGCGACCTGACGAAGGGATACGTGGACGAGAACGCCGCGTACTATTCTAGTTAGGGCAGAAGACGAGAAGACGAGAAGACGAGAGCTGGGGACTCCTCGTCTTCTCGTCTTCTCGTCTTCTCACATCCTGTAGTAATCAGGCTCGTTCCCGTCCTTCCACTTGATATTGCACCCCAGGCTCGGCATCTGCTCCATTGTCGGCGCCCGCCCCGCGAGCACCGCATCCAGCGCCGCACGCAGGTCCCTCCCTGTCACCGGCACGTCATTCCGCGGCCGCGACCCATCAAGCTGCCCTCGATAGGCCAGGCGCCGACCCGTATCAAACAGGAAGAAGTCCGGCGTGCACGCCGCCTCGTACGCCTTGGCCACCGCCTGCGACTCGTCGTACAGGATCGGGAACCGATATCCATACGACTCGGCCATCGCCGCCAGGCGATCGGGCGCGTCGTCGGGGTAGTTGGCGATGTCGTTGGACGAGATCCCCACGAAGCTCACGCGGTCGCCGTAGTCGCGGTCCAGGCGTGCGAGCTCGCTGGCCACGTGCATCACGTAGGGACAGTGGCGGCTGAGGAAGACCACCAGGAGGGGGCGCTCGGATGGGAGGGCGCGCAGCGCCACGCGGCCGCTGCCGGACACGGCGGGGAGGTCGAAGTCGGGGGCCGGCGTGCCGAGCGCCAGCATGGTCGATTCGGTGCGCGCCATCTATGGGCTCCGGAGGGGGCTGCTGCACGATAACACGCCATCGCGCGACGGGGTGCCGTGGGGCGGTGCGGCCGGCGGTATCCCCAAAAGGAAAACCCCCGGGATTGCTCCCGGGGGCGTACTCGCACACAGCGACCCTAGCACGAAGGCGAACGGATATGCGTACGAGTATTCGGTAATAAGACGCCGCACGCGCGCAGTGGCAACCCGTAGAACCCCCAGTAGGCGGAAATGTGGGGGGATTGTGCCCGGGGCGTGACGATTTGGCCGGTGGCGTGACGGCAGTGCCGGGGACGAGGGACCCCCGGGAAGCGCCCAGGACCGC
>CAZVDJ010000681.1:0-2984 GCA_964626245.1 uncultured Gemmatimonadaceae bacterium | reverse complement strand
ATCTGGGAGTGGCGCGGCGAGATGATGCACGCCAAGACGCAGGTGGTGGACGGCCGCTGGGTACGCGTGGGCTCCACCGACTTCAACCTGCTCGGCGTTGCGATCAACTACGAGCTGGACGCGATCATCGAGGACGCGACGATCGGCGCCGAGGCCGAGGCGATGTTCCTGGAGGACCTGGACCGCTCGAGGGAGATCCGGTGGTGGAGGTCGGGAGACGGGAGACGGGAGACGGGAGACGGGAGGAGCCGGCGTTAGGCGGGCCGCAACGTCCACGTCGCCCTCTCGTCCTCTCGTCCTCTCGTGCTCTCGTCTTCTCGTCTTCTGCCCTTCCCCTACTTGAGTCCGATCGCCACCCCCGCGCGCAGCACCAGGTTGGAGCCGTTGCCGCTGGACCCTTCCACCGTGGTGCGACCGACGCCGGCGATGTCGACCTCCACGTCGCCAAAGCGGATGAGGCCATAGGTGGCACCCAGGTCCAGGTTCACGCGCGGCGAGAGGCGCACGAGGATCCCGCCACCGCCGTTCACCTGTGCGCCGTTGGCGCTGGCGGAGACGGTCGTGCCGTTGATGTCGAGGTCGAGAGACTGCTGCAGGAAGGCGAGGCGCGCCGAGACGTAGGGAGCAACCTGCGAGCTGCCGACATCGATCACGCGGCGCGGCTCGAAGAAGACGCCGGCCAGCGTCACGCTCTCGCTGTCGAGCACTTCATCGTCGAACGAGTGCGCCGAGCCCTGGATGCCGAAGCCGAACGACCAGGCGCTGGGGGTGATGCGGAACTGCGCCTCGAAGCCGGGACCGTTCTTGAGGCCATCATATGCCTCGCCGAAGGTGCCGACGAAGATCCCCGACGCCTGCACGGAGTATCGCTGCGCCGACTGGGCGGCGGCCGGGATGCTGGAGAGCGCGACGGCGAAGACGGAGATGCCGACGAGGGCGCGGAGGCGGAGGCGGTGCGTGGCAAGCATTGGAGGCGGAGGCGAGGAAGGTGTGGGGAGGTGGGGAACCACCGGTGGGAGGTCGAACGCGGATCGGCCGGGGGACGCACCCCCTCAGCCAGTCACGCGCATCGCGTCACCGAAGTGGCTCATCTCCGCGCGAACCGCGGCGCGCTTCGGCCAGCGCCCCGAGAATCGGGAACCGGCGGCCGGCGACATCGTCCATCGGCTCTCCCCCCGGATGAGCCGCGGCGGGCGATTCCTGCGCCTTGCCTGATGACCCTGCCACGCGCAGCATATGGCCGAGTTGGCCTGCTTCCTGCCGTGGTGCAGCGCGCGTCCCTCCTCCGACCTCGCGCCGTGACTTCCTCGCCCACGCCCGCCCCCGACGCACCTCGCGGCACCGCGCCGTCCACCGCGCCGTCGACCGCGCCATCCACCGCGCCGTCGACCGCGCCATCCACCGCGTCCGCGCACGACGTCACCCGTCTCCTGTCGGCCCTTCAGGACGGACAGACGGGAGCCGCCGACCAGCTTGTCCCGCTGGTCTACGCCGAGCTGCACGACCTGGCCGTGCACTACATGCGCGGCGAGCGCGCCGACCACACGCTGCAGCCCACCGCGCTGGTGCACGAGGCGTACATGCGGCTGGTGGACCAGCGCAACGCGTCGTGGAAGAACCGTTCGCACTTCTTCGGGATCGCCGCGCAGGCGATGCGACGCATCCTGGTGGACCATGCCCGCCGCAAGCGCGCCACCAAGCGCGAGGGGGGCGACCGCGTGACGCTGGACGAGTCGGTGGCCGAGGCGCCGCAGCGCTCGGTGGACCTCATTGCCCTCGACGACGCGCTGCTCAAGCTCGCCGCGCTCGATCCGCGTCAGGCGCGGGTGGTGGAGCTGCGCTTCTTTGGGGGATTGGACATCGAGCAGACCGCCGAATCGCTCGGCATCTCGCCCGCGACGGTCAAGCGCGACTGGACCTTTGCGCGCGCCTTCCTGCAGCGGGAGATGGACGGCGTGTGACGGATCGCGGCGCAATGACGCCGGAGCGGCTGGCGCGCGTGCGCGAGCTGTTCGATGGCGCGCTCGAGGTGACGCAGGCGGAACGCGACGCGTGGCTGGTGCGCGCCTGCGGCCAGGACACGGCGCTCCGCCGCGAGGTGCAATCGCTGCTGGCGGCGCTGGAGCGCGGCGAGACGACGTGGAGCGGGCCGCTGGCCGACGCCCTTGCCGACGTGGCGTCCGACCACGACCAGGAAGCGGTGGTGGGGACGCGGATCGGGGCGTACGAAGTGGTGCGGTTGCTGGGGATGGGAGGGATGGGGGCGGTCTACGAGGGGGTCCGCGCCGACGCCCAGTTCCACAAGCGCGTCGCACTCAAGTTCCTGCGCCGCGGCCTGGAGGGCGACCTCGCCATTCGCCGCTTCCGCTACGAACGCCAGATCCTCGCCTCGCTCTCCCACAAGAACATCGCCGCCCTCCTCGACGGCGGCGTCACCCCCGCGGGGCAGCCCTACATCGTGATGGAGTACGTCGACGGCGTCCCCATCACCCGCTACGCCGCCGCGCAGCGCCTCAGCGTCCCCCAGCGCCTCCAGCTCCTGCGCCAGGTCTGCGCCGCCGTCCAGCACGCCCACCAGCACCTCGTCGTCCACCGCGACCTCAAGCCCGGCAACATCCTCGTCACCGCCGACGGCACCGTCAAACTCCTCGACTTCGGCATCGCCCGCCTGCTGCGCGAGGGCGAGGGGCCCGACCAGCTCCCCCCCACGCAGGGCGGCGCCCACGCCTTCACCCCCGACTACGCCAGCCCCGAGCAGGTGCGCGGGCTCCCGGTGGCCACGGCCAGCGACCTGTATGCGCTCGGCGTGATTGCCAGCGAGCTGGTGGCCGGGGCGCGCCCGTTCCGTTTCGAGGGGCAGCTCTTTGCCGAGATGCAGGCGTTGATCTGCGAGGCGCCGGCGCCGGAGCCGTCCACGCTGGTGACGGCGGCGCATGCGGCCACGGTGGCCGCTTTGTCGCAGCCCGCCTGGCACACGTGCTCGG
>CAZVDJ010000680.1:0-2992 GCA_964626245.1 uncultured Gemmatimonadaceae bacterium | reverse complement strand
GATCCACCCGTCGCCGCCGTTGTTGCCGGGTCCGCAACAGACAAGCGCGCGACGCCCGGGCCCGGGCGTCACGCGCTCGCGAATGATCGCCGCCGCCGATTCGCCGGCGCGGCGCATGAGAGTCATCGAGGGAGTCCCTGCCGCGATGGCTGCGCCGTCCCGGGCCGCAGCCTGCTCGGATGTCACGACGCGAACCGACACGGACTGGTCGCGCACCTCGTGGTGGGGAGAACGGCTACTTGTGCGACTGGCCGACCGTCCGGCCGAACGAGATCTCGCCGTTGTCGATGCGGATGTTGAAGCCGCACTCCGGGTTGCTGCAGACCCACGCCTTGTAGGTGATCGGGGCGCCGTCGCGACCGTAGTCGCTCAGCGGCAGAAGAACGCCCTTCTCACACTTCTGGCATCGGGGAAAGTCCATGGACTGAGACACTGCGCCTCCAAGCGCGTAGGGGGTTGCCGTAGCGTGGCTCGGAACACTCAGGCCAGGTGCGCAGCGCTCCAGGGATACGCCAGCTCGAAAGCCTGATCAAACTCGTAAACATCGACGAAATCGAGGCGCGAATCGGTTGGCTGACTCATCAGAAGCCCGAGGTCCACCATCGTGAAGACGATGTCCCCCACGTCCGCCGTCGATCGCACGCCCCAGTGCTCGAGAACCAAGCGCGCCATCACCCCGAACTTCTCGAGGGCGAGATCACGGACGGCTGACGCGAGCTCACGCCCGTCGAGGTGCCGTCGTTGGGAGAGCTTTTCCTGCTGGAACTCCAATGCCTTGAGCACGAAGAGGTACGCGTGCTCATGGAATCGGGGCTCCCTCAGCCGAATCTGCTCCCAGATCCCGTCCCGAAAAGCCAACTCCGCCACCCTCGCGATGTCTCCCGCGGAAGCCGGGCCCCCGCCGATAGTTCGAAGGATCGAGCCGATTACATAAACATGTCGATCGGCGCCTAGTGAGCACAACTCCCACAATGGATGAAGCGTGCATTCGTGAGTGTCGGCCAGGCCGAGTCTTCGCTTGATGTGCGTGCGCGAGGGACGCGTGAGGTGCTGGGCGACCCTCACCGGCTGGTCACGCCATGATCTTTGTGTCCTCCTTGTCCTGGCGTCGCCGCGGAGCGCTCGGCAGCTTCCGCTCGCAACGGACCAGGGAGCGTCCCCGTTGGTGAGTCGACGCTCACCCCCCTCTTCGACGCCAGCCCATGGACAATTCCCGCATGCGATCGATCGCGTTCACTCTCGCCGCCCTCGCGCTGCTGTTCGCGCCTCCCCGCACGGCCGGCAGCCAGCCGATGGCGGGGCGCGAGACGCCCCCGTGGCCTCCGGTGGCGACCTTCTCGATTCTGGGATACGACCCAGCCACTGGTGAGGTCGGCGGAGCCGTGCAGTCGCGCGTCTTCTCGGTGGGGAATGGCGTCCTGTGGGCCGAGGCGGGGGTGGGTGTGGTGGCGACGCAGGCGATCGTCGACGTGAGCTACGGCCCGCAGGCGCTGGCACTGCTGCGTCAGGGAGTGTCGCCCAAGGACGTGGTGCAACGCGTCTGGACGAGCGATCCGGACCCCCGTCCGCAGGACTGGACCAAGCAGGGGCGCCAGTTCGCGGTCATGAACGCGCGTGGCGAGGTGGCCGCGTACACGGGCCCGCGCGCCTCGACGTGGGCGGGCGACCGGCAGGGCAAGTTCTGCTCCGCGCAGGGGAACATCCTGGCGGGCGAGGGCGTCGTGACCGCGATGGTCAAGGCGTTCGAGGAGACCGAGGGGCATCTCTCGCTTCGGCTACAGGCGGCGCTCGAGGCGGGGCAGGCGGCGGGCGGCGACACGCGCGGGATGCAGTCGGCCGCGATGGTCATCGTGAAGAAGGGCGGCGGCGTCTGGCTGAACAACGACGTGGTGCTACGCCTGCAGGTGGACGATAGCCCGGAGCCGATCAAGGAGCTGCGGCGCCTGGTGGAGAAAGCGGCGGAGCAGCGGGCGCGCATGCGGCGATAAGGGGAGGAGGTGGCTCAAGGGGCCGGCGCGCAGGCCGCGCGCCGTGCCCGGGGGCAGCGGACGCCTAGAGTCGACGAACCACGTCGCCCAACAGCGCCACGGCGCGCTCCATCGTCGCGAGATCCTCGTCAGGCAGCTCCTGCAGCGCCGCCTGGAGCCGGGCAATGCGCCGGGCGCGCCCCTCCTGCAGCCGACGAATGCCCGAGGGAGTGGCGCGGATGCGCACGACGCGGGCGTCGGCGTCGTCGCCCTCGCGCCGCACGAGCCCCAGGCGCTCGAGCGCCGAGACCAGGCGGGTCATGGTGGGCGGCTTGACCTGCTCCGCCGCGGCCAGTTCGCCCAACGTGACGGGCCCGCCGAAGACCACGACCGAGAGCGCCGACGCCCGCGGTCCGCTGAGCCCGGTCTCCCGATCCTCCACCCTCAGCCGTCGCAGCAGGTGAATGGCGGTGGAGTGGAGCCGATCGGCGACGTGCGCGGCTGACACGGGATGTTCCGACTCTCTTGCCATGGCGTACCGGGTTCCCCATATTCGTTAGCAAAGCTAACGATCGTTCGTTGCCCCCGCGCCGACCCGGGCACGGGCGGCCCTCTCAACAGACAGCCGCTGCGGAGGAAGTGCCATGTCCACGACCGCTATCGGGATCACCCGACTGGGCCAGGTTGCCATCCCCGCGACCGACATCCGGCGCGCCATCAGCTTCTACCGCGATACGCTGGGACTTCGGTTCCTCTTCGAGGCGCCCCCCAAGCTAGCCTTCTTCGATTGCGGCGGCGTCAGGCTGATGCTGTCGGAGCCGGAGGGCGACGAGGGGAGCGACGGAGGGCAGCGCCCCGGGTCGGTGCTGTACTACGCGGTGGACGACCTGCAGGGCGTGCACGCGTCGCTCACGGCCCGCGGCGTGGCCTTCGAGAGCCCGCCGCACCTGATCGCACGCCTACCCGATCACGAGCTGTGGATGGCGTTCCTTCGCGACTCGGAGGGGAACCTTGTGGGGCTGATG
>CAZVDJ010000679.1:0-2996 GCA_964626245.1 uncultured Gemmatimonadaceae bacterium | reverse complement strand
GGGTCCTCATGACCCGGAGCTGCCATGTCCTCGAAACCATTTGCCCCCCGTCACTTATCTCGACAGCCTTCGACGCCCGGGTTAAGTATCAGGGAGTTGCCGATGGGGGAGCGGCCGCGCGAGCGGTTGTCCTCGCACGGGGCGGGGCGCTTGAGTGCGATGGAGTTGTTGGCGATTGTGCTGGGGACGGGACGCGGCGGGCAGTCGGCCATCGAGGTGGCGCACGAGGTCATGGCGCGAAGCGGCGGGTCGTTGCGCCGCATCGCGGCAGAGCCGCTCGGCGTGCTCACCGCCATCTCGGGCATAGGCCGGGCGCGGGCCATGACGATCCACGCGGCGCTGGAACTGGGGCGCCGCATGATGATAGAGACGCGGCAGGAGGGGATGACCGTCCGCTCGCCGCGCGACGTGTACCTCATGTTCGGCCCTCGGCTCGAGGACCTGCCGGTCGAGGAGTTCCACGTGGCGGTACTCGACGCGCAGCACCGTGTCGAACGCGACATCACCATCACGCGCGGGATCCTGAACTCCTCGCTGGTGCATCCGCGCGAGGTCTTTCGGGAGGCGATCGCCGAACGGGCGGCGGCGCTCATCCTCGTGCACAACCACCCGAGTGGCGACCCCACACCGTCGCCCGACGACCGCCTGGTCACGCAGCAGCTGGTGGCCGCGGGGCAGTTGCTGGACATCCCGGTCCATGACCACGTGATCGTGGGACGTGGACGCTACACGAGCTTTGCCGAGGCGGGTTTGCTGTGACGACGACCGCGGTTCCTTCTGCCGTACGCGAAACGCCGGGATGGTGGCCGGCAGGCGACCCCATTCCGGAGCGCCTGGACGTCGGCTTCCTCACTCGCGCCTACCAGTTCTCGGCCAAGGCGCACGAGGGGCAGTTCCGGAAGAACGGCGACCCGTTCGTCTCGCACTGCGTGGAGGTGGCCAAGATCCTGGCCGACTTGCAGCTGGACACCGTGACGGTGGCCAGCGGGTTGATCCACGACGTCGTCGAGGACACCTCGGTGACCGTGGCGGAGATCGAGAAGGAGTTCGGGCGCGAGGTCTCGGAGATCGTCGACGGGCTCACCAAGATCGGGCACCTCCCGCTCAACTCCAAGGAAGACCGGCAGGTCGAGAACTACCGCAAGCTCCTGGTGTCCATCGCGCGCGACGTGCGCGTGATCATCATCAAGCTGGCCGACCGCCTGCACAACATGCGCACGCTGGACTGGCTTCCCGAGCACAAGCGGGAGCGCATCGCGCAGGAGACGATGGACCTGTACGCCCCGCTGGCGCACCGCTTCGGCATGGCGCAGGTCAAGTGGGAGCTGGAGGACCTGGCCTTCAAGTACCTGGAGCCCGAGGCCTATCGCACGCTGGCCAAGCTGGTGGCCGCCAAGCGGACGGAGCGCGAGGCGCTGGTACGGGCGCTCAAGGACCCCCTGGAGCGCACCCTCTCCGCCGCCGGCATCCAGGATGTGGAGGTCACCGGGCGCCCGAAGCACCTCTGGTCCATCCACAAGAAGATGGAGAAGCGCGGGCGTCCGTACGAGGACATCTTCGACCTCCTGGCCATCCGCGTGCTGGTGAACACCGTGCCGGACTGTTATCACGCGTTGGGGATCATCCACGACGGGTGGACGCCGGTGCAGGAGCGCATCAAGGACTACATCGCGCAGCCCAAGAGCAACGGCTACCAGTCGTTGCACACGACGATCTTCGGGCCGGGGCGGCAGCTGTACGAGGTCCAGATCCGCACCCGCGACATGCACCGCACCGCGGACTTCGGCATCGCCGCGCACTGGCGCTACAAGGCCGACAGCAAGTCGCAGGACGAGCTGGACCGGCACCTGGCCTGGTTCCGCCAGATTCTGGAGCTGCAGCTGGACGCCAAGGACCCGGCCGAGTTCCTGGAGTTCCTCAAGCTCGACCTGTACCAGGACGAGATCTTCGTCTTCACCCCCACGGGTGACGTGATCCAGCTCCCCAAGGGGGCCACCCCGCTGGATTTCGCCTTTGGCGTGCACACCGAGATCGGCTTGCACACCCAGGGGGCCAAGGTCAACGGCAAGATCGCCCCCCTGTCGCGCGAGCTGAAGAACTCGGAGACGGTGGAGATCATCACCTCGCCCCACGCCCGCCCAAACCGCGACTGGCTGGCCCACGTGCGCACCGGGCGGGCACGGCACAAGATCCGCCAGTGGCTGCGGCACGAGGAGGCCCAGAGCTCGGCCAAGATCGGGCGCGAGATGCTGGACCGGGAGATCCGGCGGCGGCGCCTGGCCAAGGTGGACGACCACCAGCTCGAGGCAATAGCGCACCCGCTGGGGCTCAACGACGCGCACCATGTCATTGCGTCGGTAGGGCAGGGGGACATCAACGTCTCCCAGGTCCTGAAGCTCCTCTTCCCCGAGTTGGAGGCCCCCGAGCAGCCCGCCAAGCCCAGCGCCATCGAGCGGCTGGTGGACCGGATGCGCGGGACCTCCAAGGGGGTCAAGATTCAGGGGGCCGACGGCCTCATGGTGCGCTATGCGCAGTGCTGCCAGCCCGTCCCCGGTGACCCCGTGGTAGGGTACGTGACGCGCGGGCGCGGGGTGAGCATCCACCGCGCCGACTGCCCCAACCTGCTGCAGCTGATGCACGAGCCCGAGCGGCGGCTGGAGATCGACTGGCAGGAGCAGCCCGGGGAGCGCTTCCTGGTGCGGCTGGCGATCGAGGGGAACGACCGGCGGTCGCTCTATGCCGATGTGGCCACGGCGGTGAGCTCCACGGGGACGGACATGCGGACGTTGGAGCTAAAGAGTGTGGATGGAAGGGTGAGCGGGGCGGCGGTGGTGGAGGTGGAGAACCTGGTGCATTTGCAGAAGATCTTGAAGGCGGTGAGAAGGGTGAAGGGGGTGACGGAGGTGGCGAGGAGGGAGCATATACAGGCGGAGGGGTAGGGGGGTATGAACTCACGGCACTGACGATCTCGAGAGTCGTCGCGTGGCGATGTACAT
>CAZVDJ010000678.1:0-3002 GCA_964626245.1 uncultured Gemmatimonadaceae bacterium | reverse complement strand
GCCAAGGCAGCCGCTCCGGCCAAACCCGCGGCCCCGGCAAAGGCGCCCGCAAAGGCCCCGGCAAAGGCGCCTGCCAAGTCGGTGGCAAAGGCCCCGGCCAAGGCGCCGGCGAAAGCCGCCGCCAAGGCGCCGGCCAAGCCCGCGAAGACGGCGGCCAAGAAGGCGCCCGCCAAGGCGGTGAAGAAGGCTGCACCCAAGAAGGCCGCCAAGAAGGCGCCGGCCAAGGCGGCCAAGAAGGCACCGGCCAAGGCCGTGAAGAAGGCCGCGCCCAAGAAGGTCGCCAGGAAGCCCGCCAAGGCTGCCAAAAAGGCCCCCGCCAAGAAGAGCGGCGGCAAGGCCAAGGGCGGCAAGAAGCGGTAGCACCCGCTCTCTCGCATCTCCCGCGGGGCGCATCGAACTTCGGTGCGCCCCGCGCAGCTTCCCTCCCCTCGCCCCTCTCCCGTCTCCCGTCTCCTCGTTGCCCTCCTTCGCCCGCCAGGTGCTCGACGCCCTCCCGCTCACCGTCTACACGGTGGATCTGGAGGGGCGCATCACGAGCGCCAACCGCATGTGGTCCAACTTTGCGCGCGACAACGGCGCTCCGGACCTGGCGCCCGAGTCGTCGGCCTGCGGGCAGTCACTCTGGAATGCCATCTCCGATCCGGGCTATCGCGACGAACTGCGCTCGGCGATGGAACTGCTGCGCACCGGCAAGGCGCCGCGGGTCAGCTGGGAGTTTCCTTGCAGCTCGCCCGATGAGGAGCGCGTCTTCCTCATGCAGATCACGCCGCTGCGCGACGAGCAGCACCGCGTGTCAGGCTACGTCTTCTCCACCGTCGACATCACTCCCAGCCACCGGTCGCGCGAGGCGCTCATCGACACCGGGCTCGCGCTGTCGCGCACCATCGACCTGGATCGTGTCTTCTCCGAGGTGGGGCACCAGTTGCGGCGCGCCGTGAGGGCCGAGGGCTTCGCGGTGCACCTGCGCCCCGAGCACGACGAACGGCTCGAATGGCGCTTTGTGATGGACGGCGGCGTGCCGGCGGAAGGCGGGACGCCTCCGCTCAGCGTGCGCCTGGCGCCCATGGCGCAGGCGGCGATCGACAAGGTCGACGTGGTCGCCCGCCAGGTGGGCAGCGCGCTGGAAATCGCCGCCCCCATGAGCAGCGGCAATCGCGCCATCGGCGCCATGACCGTCGTGATCGAGGGGGAGCGCACTCGGCACGAGGTGGAGGAGGCGCAGCGCGTCCTGGCGACGCTGGCGGCGCAGTCGGCGGTCGCCATCGAGCGCGCCTGGTTGGTGCGGCGCGTGGGGCACAAGCGCCGCCTGGAGGCGATTGGCGAGGTCGCCACCGGCGTCGCCCACGAGCTGCGCAACCCGCTCTTCGGGATCTCGTCCGCCGCGCAGCTGCTGCGCTTTCGCGCCAAGGACGACCCCGTCGTGGAGAAGAACGTCGGCCGCATCCTGCGGGAGGTGGAGCGGCTGAACCGGATGGTGACTTCGCTCCTGGAATACGGGCGCCCCAAGCCGGTCACGCTCGCCGCGGGCGACCCCGACGCCGTGTGGGACGACGTGCTGGAGGGGCAGCGCGGCCTGCTCGAGTCCAAGGCGCTCCTGCTGCATCGCACGCGTTCCGAAACGGCGGTCACGTGCGACATCGACGCCGAGCAGCTCTCGCAGGTCTTCCTCAACGTGCTGGTCAACGCCGTGGACCACGCCCCCGCCGGCAGCGACCTCACGATGCACTCGGCCACGGCCCCGAATGGCGGGTGGCGCCTGCGCCTGACCAACGGCGGTCCTCCCGTCCCCGCCGAGGTGCTCTCGCGCGCCTTCGAGATCTTCTACTCCAACAAGCCGGGCGGCACCGGCATCGGTCTGGCACTCTGCCAGCGGATCGTGGAAGAACACCGCGGCGAGATCGCGATGGACTCGTCCCCCGAGTCGGGAACGACCGTCACCATCACCCTCCCCCCGTCCGGCCAGTAGCCTCCCGGGAACCGGCACCCTTCCCTCCCCCGTTCACCCCCAAGCCTCTCGTCTTCTCGTCCTCTCGTCTTCTCGTCTTCTCATGAAATCCATCCTCATCGTCGAAGATGAGCTGTCCATCCGCGACTCGCTTGCCGAGCTGTTCGAGGTCGAGGGGACGCGCGTGACGCGCGTGGCGACGCTGGACGAGGCCAAGCGGGCGCTGGCCGCCGAGCCGTATCAGCTCATCCTCAGCGACATCCGGCTGGGCGGAAAGCGCGACGGAGGGTTGCAGGTGATGGCCGCCGCCGGCCTCCTGTCACCCGAGGCCGTGGTCATCGCCCTTACCGCCTTCCCCGACCAGGACAACCGGCTGGCGTCGCAGCGGCTCGGTGCCACGTACTTCCTGGAGAAGCCGGTCGATCTGGAGACGATCGCCTCGGTCGCGGCAAAGCACGGGGTCCCGTCGTCGTTCTATCCCGCCGCATCCGCCGCCGCGCCGTGACCACGGCGCGATAGCGCGCCCTCCGCGCCGACTAACGCTCGGCGGCACCCTTCGCCGAGCACGCGGCGGCACCCCTCACCGCGCACGCGCGGGACTGCTCGGTGCCGCGTTCGTGTTGCCAAGCAACGACGCCTCGCGTTCTGGCGCCACTGCGGTGGGGCGGGGTAATCTTCGCCCATGGCGGAGTCTCCTGTCGCGTTACTGCGCGCGCATGCGCGCTATGCTCCCTGGAATGCCCGTGGCCTCGCGTCGCACGTCGCCTCGCTGGTCGACGCCGCCGGGGTACGTCCCACCAACGCGTCGGCGCGCGCGGCGCCATCGGCGCGCGCGGTGCGCTTCTACGTGGCCAACCGCCTCATGGATCGCCCCGAGGGACTGGGCACCTCCGCCACGTACAACTACCGCCACTTCTTGCAGCTGCTGGCCATCAAGATGCGGCAGCGCGAGGGGATGTCGCTGGAGACCATCAAGAAGGACCTGCGCGAGGTCACCGGCGACGCGCTGGAGCGGCGCGTGGCGCAGTCGCTGGCCACCGTGCTCATGGTGGGGGTC
>CAZVDJ010000677.1:0-3008 GCA_964626245.1 uncultured Gemmatimonadaceae bacterium | reverse complement strand
GTCTGGCGCGGACGCACGACGGGAGTTTGCGGCCACGCCCGACAAGGTCGAGGGCTCGCTGGCGGATCTCGTGTCGTTTGCCAGGGAGTGCATCGCATGACCTCCTTCCTGCTGGCGACGCTCTATGCGCCGCTCGCGAGTTGGGGCGACATCGCCGTGGGGGAAGTGCGCGATTCCTGGGAGTTCCCCAGCCGCAGTGCAGTCCTTGGATGGCTGGCCGGTGCCCTGGGCATCGAGCGCGAGGACCAGGCGAAGCACGATGCCCTCGACCGGGGGTTGGGCGTCGCGGTACGTGCCGATGTCATGGGTTCCGCGATGGTCGACTACCACACCGTACAGACGGTCGCGGCGAAGGCGCTCAGGAAGCACAGGCCGGCCACCCGCAGGGCGCTGCTCGCCGCCGCGCCGCCCGAGACGATGGTCACGCGCCGCACGTACCGATGCGAGGCGCTCTACACGGTCGCCGTCTGGAGGACCGGCAGTTCCGGCTGGACGCTGGAGGAACTGGCGCAGGCCCTTCGCTTCCCCGCCTTCACCCCGTACGCGGGCCGCAAGGCCAACCCCTTCGCGCTCCCGTTCAAACCCCAGGTCCTGGAGGCATCGAGCTTGGGAGCCGCGCTCCGTCAGCGGCGGGAGCCGCACGGCCTAGAGGGGCGCGTGCGCGATCGGAGGAAATCGGCGGTGCATGTCGTCCACGACGCGTGTGAGGGGTTCGAGAGCGAACTGATCCCCGTGCGGCAGGTGCAACGACGCGATGCCTCACCGCATCGCGGCCGCTGGCAGTTCGCGGAGCGCACGATGTACGTCGGCGTGCTGGAGGAGGAGGCGGGATGAGCGATCCTCTGTTTCTGAGTCGCGCCCGAGTGCGGCGTGATGCGCCGATCGCAGCCCTTCGCGATGTGCTCGTCCCCGTACACGACAGCGCGCGCTTCTCCGCCGGCCACCAGCTCGTCTGGACGCTCTTTGCGGACGCCCCGGAGCGAGATCGCGACTTTCTGTGGCGTGAGTGGGAGCCAGGGCACTTCCTGATTCTGTCTCGGCGGCCACCGATCGATGCGCACGCAATCTTCGACCTCGACCTCCCGAAGCCGTTCCAACCCGAGCTTCGCGTCGGACAGCGCCTGCGCTTCAGCCTTCGCGCCAACGCGACCGTCTCGAAGTCGCTGGTGACGGGGGCACGCGGCAAGCCGTGCGACGTGGTGATGGACGCGCTGCACAAGTTGCCGTCGGCCGAACGGGCGCGTGAACGTCCGCGCATCGTGCAGGAGGTCGGAATGCGCTGGCTGGCGACGCAGGGCGAGCGTTCGGGGTTCACCACCAACCGCGACGAAGACCGCGTGCAGGTCATGTCCTATCGTCAGCTGCAGCTTCGACGACGAGGGGTGACGCCCGCCCGTGTGGGCGTGCTGGATCTGGAGGGAACCCTCACGGTGACGGAACCTGCGCGATTCCTGGAGCGCGTGGCGGCTGGGTTCGGACGGGCCAAGGCCTTCGGGTGCGGGCTCATGCTCATCATGCGCGCCTGACCGATGGCGGGCAGCGATTCCTACATCCCGTTGCGCCCCATCCCGATCAAGGACCGCGCGGCCATCCTCTTCCTGGAGTATGGCCAGGTGGACGTCGTCGATAGCGCCTTCGTACTGATCGACAAGAACGGGGTGCGGATGCAGATCCCCGTCGGCGGGCTCGCCTGCCTCATGCTGGAACCGGGTATCCGCATAACGCACGCGGCGGTAGCGCTCGCCGCGCGGGTCGGATGTCTGCTCGTGTGGGTGGGGGAGGCCGGCGTCAGGCTGTACGCCGCCGGTCAACCCGGAGGCGCACGCGCCGATCGTCTTCTCTATCAGGCCGCCTCGGCGCTCGATGAGCGGGCGCGACTGAGGGTCATTCGGGCGATGTATCGCATGCGCTTCGGCGAGGAACCGCCCGAGCGACGGTCGCCTGAGCAGTTGCGCGGCATCGAGGGGGTGCGGGTGCGCGAGATGTATCGTGCTCTGGCGCAGGTGCATGGGATCGAGTGGGAGGGACGGCGCTACGATCCGGAGAAGTGGTCAGAAGCTGACGTTCCCAACCGCTGCCTCTCGTCCGCCACATCATGCCTGTACGGACTGAGCGAGGCTGCGACCCTCGCCGCTGGCTATGCGCCAGCCATTGGTTTCCTGCACCGTGGCAAGCCGCAGAGCTTCGTGTACGACATCGCCGACATCTTCAAGTTCGAGACGGTCGTGCCGGCAGCGTTCTCGGTCGCCGCCAAAATCGCGCGTGGGAATGTCGACGCGAGCGCCGCCGAGCGCTTGGTGCGAATCGCCTGTCGCGACGCCTTCCGTCGCACCGGACTGCTCGAGCGCATCATCCCGTGCATCGGCGAGCTGCTCGCGGAGAGCGGGCTGACGCCGCCCGACGACGCGCCGGAAGGTCAACCACCTGCGTTACCAGAGGCCAAGTCTGGCGATGATGGTCATCGTGGTTGAGAACGTGCCGCCACGACTGCGCGGGCGGCTCTCGCTGTGGCTGGCCGAGATTCGCGCCGGGGTCTACGTAGGAAACTTCTCTGTGCGAACGCGCGACCGAATCTGGGGCGAAGTCCGAGAGATGATCGGCGACGGATCTGCTGCGATGGCCTGGACGGCGGCGACCGATTCGGGCTTCTCGTTCGAGACTCTCGGCGTGAATCGTCGGGAAGAAGTGGATCTTGACGGGTTGACCTTGGTTCGATTCCTGCCAGAGAATCGGTAGGTTCTGGCGGTGTTGCGGAAGCTGTTGGTAGACACTGCATTGCGCTGAAGTCTGTTCCCCGCGCGCGCGGGGATGATCCGACACCCTCAAGGTGCGTGGGCTATGAGCCGGGCTGTTCCCCGCGCGCGCGGGGATGATCCGACCTGCCCCCGTTAGGCGCGATGGGCTACGCCCTGTTCCCCGCGCGCGCGGGGATGATCCGGCCGCCGCCGCTGAGTCCTTCTCGGCCGACGACTGTGCCCCGCGCGCGCGGGGATGATCCGGACGCGAGC
>CAZVDJ010000676.1:0-3011 GCA_964626245.1 uncultured Gemmatimonadaceae bacterium | reverse complement strand
TGCGCGGCTGCGAGCACGCCGTCCGCACCGCGCGACGATCACCCCGGCAGGATCCCTTCCTCGCGCGACAGCGTGAAGCGCGGAATCTCGGCGTCGAACTCGCTCCCGTCGTCACGCGCGAAGTGGTACTGCCCCTCCATCCACCCGCTGGGGCACTGCAGCACGCAGAACGAGCGGTACTCGTGCACCTGGCGGGCGAGGATGCGCGGCTGCTCGCCGATCACGCCGTCGCCCTCCACCACCGTCTCTCCCGCCTCGTCATCGTGAATGAGCCAGCGCCGCGTGAGCAGCCTGGCGGCGGCATCGGCCAGGTTCTCGATGCGCACGTGATAGGTGAAGACGTAGCGGTTCCCGGCCGGGTTGGACTGCGAGGGGAGGTAGGCCGGGCGCACGGTGATGCGAATCCCGTTCGAGATGCGATGGAAGAGCGCGGTGCGGTGCGGCGACATGTGACGGACGGGGTTGCCGAAGCTCGGATTCGAACGGAGTATAGCGCGCCGCCCACCCGTCGTCGTGCCCCGCGCCCGCGCGGGGGCTCCACCCCGGCCACCACATGCCCGACCGCTCTCCACCGCCCATCGCGCTGCCTGACGAGGGACGCGCTCGCGCCCTGGCGTCCATTCGCCAGTTCTTCGCCGAGGAGCTGGATGCGCCCATCGGCGACCTCAAGGCGACGCTCGTCCTGGACTACATCCTGTCCGAGCTCGGACCCGCCGCGTACAACCAGGGGGTGGCCGACGCGCGCCGAGTCCTCGAGGAGCGCATCGCCGACCTGCCCGACGTGCTGTATCGCGACGAGTTCCCGCGCTGGAAGCGCACGGCGCGCGGCCGCGGCCCTACCGCGTGACCGGCGCCAGCTTGAGCAGCCCGCCCAGCATGTCGGTCGCGTAGACGGCGCCGCCGGTGAACTGCACCCCCCACACGAAGACGGGTGCAGCGGCGTCCAGCGCGCCGGTTGCCATCAGGCGTCCCATCAGGCGAAGGTCGCACCGTCCGTCGAGTGACTTCTGCGCGGCGGTGCAGCCGCCCAGGTCGCCGCGGACGTCGAGGACCTGCACGCCTCCGTTGTAGTACGCGGCGTACAGCACTCCGCGCGCCTCGTCCACCGAGAAGTTGTGCGTCCCTGCCCCGGGGACGTTGAAGAACGCCACCTCCCGCGGCTGCGCCAGGTTGGAGACGTCGACGACGTGCACGTCGCCCGACGAGGCGGAGAAGAGCGACGCCGCCCCTTCCTGTCCCACGAACAGGTAGCGCTTGGCGCTGGTGGACGGGTCGTGGAACCACCACGCGTTGTGCACCTGCCCGCCCACCGTTGCCACCCGCCCCACTTCCACCGGGTTCTGCAGCGTGCCGCCCTTGCCGCCACCGCCAATGTCCCAGATCACCAGCCCCTCGTCCCAGAGCGCGGTGAAGAGCAGACCGTCGCGCACGAAGACGTCGTGGATGAAGGGCCGCCCGAGGTCACGGAACATCACTTCGCGCGGGTTCGCGGGATCGCCGAGGTCCAGGATCATGAGCCGCGAGGGATGCGTCGAGGCGCTGTTCACCGAGAGGAAGGCGTACAGCCGGCCATTGATCCGCTGCAGTTCGCAGGTGTGGACGCCGCGCGCGATGTTCGGTGAGGTGAAGCGCGACAGCCGGCTCGGGCGCGCCGGGTCGGCGAGCGAGTAGACCTCCACCGACCCCGGCGCCAGTTCGGTGGGAAAGACCAGCAGCGCGCCGTCGTCGCTCACCTGCACGTCGCCCACCGTCCGCACCGCGTTCACCCCATCCACCGACGGCACGATCACCGAGTCGACCAACTGCGGCGTGCCGCGCACGTCCCACACGTACACGGCGTTCCCGGTGATGCCAGGGTTGCCGCGCGTCCCCCACGTGCTGGTGTAGGCGTAGTTCCCGTGGACCCACACCTCGGCGGTGTAGCGCGACGCAACGGTGCCGCGCCCCGTCACCTGCATCGTCGCCGGGTTCGCGGACGGCGGCCCCTCGTCGCCGGGGTCCAACGGCAGGGGGTCGTCGCTGCAGGCAGCGGTGGCGGCCAGCACCACGAGCCTGCGCGCCAGCTGCACGCGGCGCGAGCGACGGGCACGCCCGGCCATGGGCGAGGAGGCCGGCGTGGTCCGGTCGTCCGGGCGGGCGGCGGCAGTGATTGGCGAACGTTGCGTCATGGAGCGGATCAGGAGATGGCGGCGCCGTAGCGCCCCCAGCGTGGGCGCATGGTTCCTACATGTACACGCATCCCGGCCGAAGCGAGCCATAGGCGGGACGTGCCGTAGAAAGTGTGCGGCTCGATGGCCGCCGGGCGGGCCAGGGCGGTGGGGCGCAGCCACGCCGCCTCGGCGAACGGGGCCAGCCGCACCCCGCGCCAGGCGACCGGCGGACCGGCCGAATGCAGCGTGACGATGTCCCATCGCGTGCGGCCCAGGACGTGAAAGTCGAGCAGCGGGCGCACCGAGCGGTACGGGTTGGAGAGCCGGTCCTCCTCGGGTCGCTCGGTGCGCTCCAGTCGTAGCGCCAGCTGCAGCCCCCCGGCGTCCACGGCCCCCTCGGCGAGCCAGGAGCGATAGGTGAAGCCCGGAAGCCCGCCGCTCGCCTCGTGCGTGCGCGCCCACTCGGCCAGGGCGTACGGGACGCGCGCCGCCGGGCGCGTCCACCGGACGGCCAGCGACGACTTCTCCTGGTCCAGCCCTTCGCCCGTCGCGAACTCCGGCGACGCCAACCGCGCCGTGCTTCCGGAGAGCTCCACCCCGCGCCGGGGGACCACCGTGAGTCGCGCCGACCACGAGTCGAGTGCCCGTCCCGCGTTCGGCCAGTCCGACGGACCCTCCGGCTCATCACCGTTGAAGCGCGCCCCTTCGAGCGTGACGCCGCGTATCCGGAGCGCGGCCACCACCTGCACCCGCTCCATCACCTGCGCCAGGTGGTGGTTGACCGGGTACTTCACGAAGGGGCGCACCATGATCGGAAGAGCACACGTCTGAACTCCAGTCACTCTTCACAATCTCGTTTGC
>CAZVDJ010000675.1:0-3011 GCA_964626245.1 uncultured Gemmatimonadaceae bacterium | reverse complement strand
GTGCAGGAAGAGGGCGCGCATCGTCAGGCGCCCGTGACCGCCCGCACGGGCACCGGCTCCGTGGCCCGCAGCCCCTCCGACCGGGCCCCCTCGGCGAACTGCAGCGCGTGCAGGCGCGCGTACGTCCCGCCAGCCGCAAGGAGCCCCTCGTGCGTCCCCTGCTCCACCACCCGCCCCCGCTCCAGGACCAGGATCTGCGACGCGTGCTGGATGGTGGAGAGCCGGTGCGCGATGACGAAGACGGTGCGCCCCGACAGCAGCCGGTCGATGGCTTCCTGCACCAGGCGTTCACTCTCGGTGTCCAGCGCCGACGTCGCCTCGTCCAGGATGAGGATCGGTGGATCCGCCAGCAGGGCGCGCGCGATCGCCAGTCGTTGGCGCTGGCCGCCTGACAGGCGCGTCCCGCGTTCGCCGAGGATCGTGTCGTAGCCCTCGGGCAATTCGGTGATGAAGGCGTGCGCGTTGGCGGCGCGCGCCGCGGCTTCCACCTGCGCGTCGGTGTACCGCCCCGCCGCGCCGTACGCGATGTTCGCGCGCACCGTGTCGTTGAAGAGCACCGTGTCCTGCGACACGATCCCCGTGAGCGCGCGCAGGGAGTCCAGGCGGATCTCGCGCGTCTCCACGCCGTCCAGGAGGATGCGTCCCTGCGTGGGCTCGTAGAAGCGGGGAATGAGGTCGACGAGCGTGCTCTTGCCCGAGCCGCTGGGGCCCACCAGCGCCACCACCTCGCCGCGCCGGGCCGTGAAGGATATGTCGCGCAGCACCGGCTCGTCGTCGTAGGCAAAGCCCACGCGCTCGAAGGTGATCGTCCCCTCCAGCCGGCTCACCTCGCGCGTCCCGCGGTCCCGCGCCTGTTCGGTCGGGTGGTCCAGCACCTCGAACAGGCGCTCGGCGGCTGCCAGCGACTGCTGCGCCACGGTTGGCACCTGCGAGAGCTGCTTGAGCGGCTGCAGCATCCGCATCACGATGGCCAGGAAGGCGATGAGTTCGGCGCCGCTCATCGACTGTTCCACCTGCACCTGGCGGGCGCCGACCAGGAGGATCACCATCGCGATGCCCGTGGCCACCGTCTCGGTGATCGGCTGCGCCAGGAAGGCGATGCGGGTGACCTTCACCATCCCGCGCGAGTAGCGTTCGCTGGCCTCGCGAAAGCGTCCTTCCTCATACCCTTCCCCGCGAAACGACTTCACCAGGCGGATCCCGTTCACCGCCTCCTGCACCACGCTGGTCATCTCGCCGTACTGGTTCCCCAGCCGCTTGTGTCCCTTGCGCAGCTTGCGGAGGATCGGCTGCAGGAGCCCGATGAGGAGCGGGGCGACCACCAGGGCCAGGAGCGAGAGTCGCCACGAGATGGCGAACATGGCGACCACGGCGGTGAGCACCATGGCCGCGCTCTGGATGGAGCGCGTGACCGCCTCGGTGACCACCTGCTTGGTCTGCTGCGTGTCGGTGAGCACGCGCGCCAGGATCTGGCCCGCCTTGGTGCGCGTGAAGTACGCCAGCGGGAGCCGTTGCAGGTGCGCGTAGAGCGTGTTGCGCAGGTCGCGCGTCACGTACTCCTGCAGCGACGCCCCCAGCTGCCCGCTCACCCACACCAGGAGGTTCTTGAGCGCCACCGCCACCAGGATCACGACGATGATGTTGCGCAGCGACCCCATGGCGTCGCCGGAGCGCAGGAAGGCGCCAACGACGCGCTGCTGGATCGCCGTCACCGTGCCGACGGTCTGCGTCCCGAAGAGCGCGTCCAGGAAGGGGATGAGCAGCGTGAACGAGAAGACGTCGAGCATCGCCGCCCCGATGTTGCAGGCGATCGTTCCCGACATGCGCCACGCATGCGGCCGGAGGAAGACGAGCAGCCGTCGGTACACTAGCTCCCGTCTCCCGTCTCCCGTCTCCCGCCTCGCATTCTCACCCCTTCGGCGTGAGGAGGGCCAGCGGGACGATCACCTCCTCGGGCGTCACCCCGCCGTGCAGGAACGACCCGCGATACCGGCTCTGGTACTCGCGCAGCTTGGTGGGATAGACGAAGAAGGTGTTCCCCACCGCCAGCAGCGTGTTGGCGCCCAGCCCGCGCCTCGGCAGCCGCAACGCGTCCTCGTTGGGAAAGAGGAGCGCCTGCTCCGGCCGCTCGGCGCGCAGGTCCTCGCCGAACTTGTAGCGCAGGTTCTGCGTCGCGTCACGCTTGGCGAAGACGGTGGCCGGCGAGGTGCAGTGGATCGACCCGTGGTCGCTCGTCAGCACCACCGTCACCTTCTTGCGCGCCGCCTCCCGAAGCAGCGACAGCAGCGACGAGCGCTGGAACCACTGCAGCGTGAGCTGCCGCAGCGCGATCTCGTCCTTTGCCACCTCGAACAGGATGGCCGACTCCGAACGCCCGTGCGTGAGGAGGTCGACGAAGTTGAAGACGAAGGCGCTGATCCCCTCGGGCGCGATCGCCCCCGCCAGGTGGCGCTCCAGCTCCTCCGAGTCGTACGGCGTGGAGATCTTCTGGTAGCGCACCGGTGCCGTCAGCTGCATCTCGTGCAGCTGCGCCTCCAGCAGCTCGCGCTCGTGCGCGTTCAGCGTCTCGTCGTCGCGCTCCCCCCACCAGTCGGGGAAGCGCGCCGCGATCTCCCCGGGAAAGAGCCCGGAGAAGAGCGCGTTGCGCGAGTACGGCGTCGCCGTCGGGAGCACGGCGAAGTAGTGCGTCGTCTCCACGTCGAACATCGCCGTGAGCGTCGGCTCCAGCACGCGCCACTGGTCCACGCGCATGCAGTCCACCACCACCAGCACCACGCGCCGCTCGCGCTGGAACACGGGGAGGACGAACTCCGGCACCACGTCGATCGACAGCGGAGGGCGTTCGCCCTCCAGGTCGGCCAGCCAGCGTGGGTAGGCGCGCTGCATGAAGGTCGCGAACTCCCGCTGCAGGTCGGGATACAACCCCCGCAGCGACTCGTACAGCCCCATCTCGCCCGATTCGGCCAGCTCCACGTCCCAGCGCATCATTTCGTCGAAGCGCTCGATCCATC
>CAZVDJ010000674.1:0-3011 GCA_964626245.1 uncultured Gemmatimonadaceae bacterium | reverse complement strand
GGCCGGCTACATCCGCGGCACCCACACCGCCTGGCGCCACAAGGACTACGTCTTCATCGCCGACGAGGTCTTCGACCCCGTGGAGGTGCAGGCGGCGTTAGGCGGACGTGTGGGGCGCGCCTACGGCCGCCTGCAGGTGATCGACGTCTCGGACATCACCAACCCGAAGAGCGTGGCGTGGTACGAGCCGGAGTTCGGCGGCGTGCACAACGTGTGGGTGGCGGGCGACACGCTCTACATGGGGGCGTACAACTCCGGGCTGCATGCGTTCGACATCTCGGGCGAACTCAAGGGGAACCTGCAGGACCAGGGGCGCGAGATCGCGCACTTCCAGCCGCAATCACCCCAGGGCAAGATCCCCAACGCCACCATGACGTGGGGGGTCGTCGTGAAGAACAACCTCGCCTTCGTGAACGACATGAACTCCGGGCTGTGGATCGTGCGGCTGGAGCCCAGGCCGGCGGTCGTGCCGTAGCGCGGCCCGACTCCCTTCGCCGCCGCCTCCCGAGTCGCTGCGCCCTGCGCCCCCTGAACGGCGCAGGGCGTCGCGCATGCGCCGCCACGCGAGGGCGATCCCGGTCCAGACGAGGACGACCGTCGCGAGCGTGACGAGCCCCGCGATGGTCTGCCCCAGCAGTCCGAAGTACTCGCCGGTGTGCGCGAAGCGCAGGAAGGAGCGGGCGCGACGGCCGCGCCCCTGCGCCGCGAAGGGGAGCCACTCCCGTTCTGCCGCAGTCGCGGGGTCGAGCGTGAGCGTGGCGCGCAACTGCGGCTGCCCGCCCGTCCCGCGATCGATCGAGACGGCAACCCCCTTCGAGGGATCGACAGGGAGCGGGACGGTGATGGTTCGCCAGTCGAGGACGCGGGCGGCAGCTGCGGCCACGAACGGCTCGAGCGCCACGTCCGCCGGGGCTATCGTCGCCGGCGCTGCGTCGGGCGCGGCGCCGGTGCTCGTCCGCCCGCTCAGTGCCGCAGCGGTCTGGTTCCCGGACGGGGAGGCGGTCGGGGGTGGAGGCGCAGGCGTTGCGCGGGGTGGCGGGGTCTCGCCGGAGAGACGGTAGACCAGGTCGCCGGCCCACCCGTACGAGATCACCACCCCCGACGCGACGATCAAAACGAGCGGCACGACCGACCAGACCCCCAGGACGTTGTGCCAGTTGAAGTCGCGCGCCTTGCCTCCCAACCCTCGCCGGAATAAGAGGACGTTGCGGAACTGGGTCCAGGTGAGCCGTCGCGGGAACCAGAGCACGGCGCCGGTGAGCACCAGGAGGAGGAAGGCGAGGTTGGCGGCCCCGGTGATCGCCTTCCCGGTCTCCCGCCCCGAATCCGTCGCGCCGAGCCAGCGATGCCACGCCGTGATGCTGGCGAGGACGGCCTTTGTCCCGGTGGAGCCTGCTCCAAGCGCATACCCGCTATACGGATCGACGTACTGCGTCGCCTCCCGACCGAAGGCGATCTTCACGGCCGATGCCGGATCCGCGCTAACGGTGACCGCCGAGGGGCGTCGTCCCGGTTCGGCAGCCTCGGCCACGCGGACCAGGGAGTCGAGCGGCAGCGGCGTCCCGACCGGGGTGATGGGAGACGACAGGGAGCTGCGATCGGCCCACGAGAGGAGCTGCTTCTCGTAGGTGAGCGCCACACCGGTCACCGACATGACGAGGATGACTGCGCCGGCCACGACGCCGCTGGTGAGGTGGACCCAGAAGAGTGCGGTGCGAACGCGCGAGCGGTCGGCGCTGGTGCGGGACACGACGAAGGAGAGAAAAGTTGAGAACAACTCTCATGGAATTGACGCGCATTATAAAGCCGAGTTAAGAACTCGGCTATGGCGACTCGAGCGCGCGCTGCGTGAGTCCGGTGCGGTTGCCGCCTACCGGCGCGCTCGGCACCCCGGAAGGCGGAATGCCCCGATCCGGGTGGAGTACGCGCTCTCGCCGCGCCGCAGGTAATCGCCCACGTACCAGATGGTGCAGTCGTCGCTGGGGTCCATCGCCGTCTGGGTGTAATCCTCCCAGCGCAAGGTCGTGGTCTGTGGCGCCTCTCCCGTGGCGAGCACCGTCTCGCGCAGGGTCAGCGCTCCCGGCGGATCGTTCGCGCGCCGGGCCGCGAAGCGCTGGCCGGCGAAATGCGGCGTGCCGCCGAACGAGTAGCCGATCCCGATGTTACCCGCGCCATCCATCGCCGGGCTGGCCATCCACCGGTACGACGAGTCGGGGGCGTAGGTCCCCTGCTGGAAGAGTTGCACCTGCCGGCCGGCGCCGATCCGGAATTCGTACCAGCGCACGCCACCGCTTCCGCCGGCCGTGGCCACCGAGTGCACCGCGACCAGCGACTCGCGACGTCCCAGGCGGCGATAGACCACGCGCGCCATGAGCTTGTCGCCCTGCGCGTCGAGGCGCCGGTCGGTGCCGGGTTGCGGCACGCAGTTGGTGAGCTGCCCGCCGCACAGGTAGCGGTACGGCGCCACGCCGATGCGCACCGGCCCTTCGAGGCGCGTCCGCGAGGGATCGCGCCAGTCGACGTGGAAGTTCCAGGCGACGATGGCGTCGTCGTGCAGCACCCCTTGCAGCTGCGTCCCTCCGGCGGCGAGCATCGGGTTGGGGGCGCCCTTCGGCGGGAGTTCCGTCCCGTCCAGGTCGGCGTTGTTGAGGAAGTTCACCCCGTCGATCACCAGGCACTGCTCGGTGGCCGCCTCGCCGGCCAGCATGCGGGCGCGGTCCACCACGCAGGCGTGCTTCTGGATCACGTCGTCACCCGTGCTCGTCGGCACGTAGTAGCCGTCGGGCCAGACGGCGGGACGCGGATAGTCGGGAAAGAGCGGGCGCTTGAACTCGTAACGGTAGTAGCTCCCCATCGGGTCGTCGCTGGTGCTCACGGCGTAGCACATCGCGAAGATCCCGGTGGTGTCCGGACGTGGAGGCGTGGTTGGCGGCGTGGCTGGCGGAACGGCCGCGGCGGTGACCGGCGTCGCCGGGGAGGGCGCCGGCGGTGTTGCGGCTGGCGGCTGCTCC
>CAZVDJ010000673.1:0-3011 GCA_964626245.1 uncultured Gemmatimonadaceae bacterium | reverse complement strand
GTCGGGGCCGCAAGCCGCCACGCGTCGAAGAGCGCCCGGCCAGTGGTGGCAAAGGGGAGCACCGCAACGTCATGACGCATCCCGAGCCCCACCAGGGCGCCGGCAGTCGCCGCACCTCCAATGAGCCCGATTGCCAGGCCAGACCTCACTCGATCAGCGAGCACGAGCGAAAGGAAGATGGACAGCGCACCGGGCACAAGTCGTCCTCCGCTTGCCGTCGCTTGCGCTCGGCAATATTAACTTGGACCGTCCTCCCCCCCCGAGCTCATGGACCAGACCCCCTCCCCGCCATCGGCCACCATCCTCGTCATCGAGGACCGCCGAGAAGTCCTGGATGTGCTGCAGCGCACACTGCACGACAACGGCTTCCGCGTGCTGACTGCCGCCGACGGGGACACGGGGCTGCAGATCGCGCTCGATGCCAAGCCCGACCTCATCATCCTCGACATCGGGCTGCCCAAGCGGAACGGACTCGCGGTGGCCCGCGAGCTTCGTTCGCGCGCTTTCACCGCCCCGGTGCTGATGCTCACCGCGCGCGACACGGTGCCGGACAAGGTGCAGGGACTGGAGGCCGGCGCCGACGACTATCTGGCCAAGCCGTTCGACTACGACGAGCTCCTGGCGCGCGTGCGGGCGCTGCTGCGTCGCGCCGCCATGCGCGACGAGGCCACGCTCATGAAGCTGGGTGACCTGACGATCAACCCGATCTCCCGCGAGGTGGTGCGCGGGGAACGCACCATTGCCCTCACGCAGAAGGAATACGCGCTGCTGGAGTACCTCATGCGCCACGCGGGAATGCCGGTGACGCGCGAGCAGATCTCCGAGCACGTCTGGAAGCAGGACTTCGACCCGACGACCAACATCGTCGACGTCTACATCAACTACCTGCGCAAGAAGATCGACCAGGACGCCGAGAAGGCACTCGTGCAGACGGTGCGCGGCGTCGGCTACATGCTCAAGGGCGACTGACCGGCACCTCGCCGATCGTCGCGCGCGCCGGCGACGATTGTCGAGCGGGCGTCTAGAGCGGCGCGCCCGCCGGCTGCACCAGGGGGAGGACGGTCCGCCGCACCTCCTGCACGAACTCCTCGGCGTCTCGCGTGCGCTGCACGATGCCGTCGAAGTAGCGCGCGGCCCCGGGCGGGAGCGTCCCGCTGCCCGACAGGAGGACAAAGGCGGGACGAGGCTCGCGCGCCTCCTCCGCCACGCGAGAGATGAACTCCGCCAGCTGCACGTCGCTCACGAAGCCGCCGCCATCGGCCACGAGGATGACGCGCGGCCTGGGCTGGCTTTCGTGGTACAGGCGCAGCGCACGGGCCCCCGACGTCACCCGCCGCACGATGAACTCGCTGGCCAGCAGGGGCGCCGCGAACTCGCGATAGTCCGGGTCGGGATCGACGAGGAAGAGGGTGGGCTGCCCCACACCGCCGGGACGCTGGCGCCACCCGGAGTGCTTCTCGATCACTCGGCCGAATCGCTCCAGCGCGTCGCTGAGCTTGAGGGGCTTGAGGATGTAGTCGGCGATACCCAGCTCCACCAACCGCTTCACCTCATCCCGGTCCTTGATCCCGGAGAGGCAGACGATCGGGAGCTGCCGATGGGTCGCCGAGGCGCGCACCGCCTCCACCACCGCGAAACCGTCGAGCACCGGCATCTGGATGTCGGTGAAGAGGAAGTCCGGGTCCTCGCGCTCGATGAGGTCGAGCGCTTCCACGCCGGACGTCGCCTCGAGGACCTGGTCGGACAGGCGCGCGAGCACCCGCTTGAGCAGCTCGCGGGTGATGGCGTCGTCCTCGGCAACCAGGATCTTCATCGGGCGTCGACAGCTCGGGTCATGGGGAAATGCCCCACGCGTGAAGTATCGGCATCACGAGCAGGAATCCCGAGCCACCCACCGGGCCGGCCCGCTTTACGCCTGCTCGTCGCCCCTGGGCGCGACGCGGTACGACGCCACCTGCTCTGGAGTGAGGTTGCTGCCGCACAGCACGGTGGCGACGCGGGAGCCGGCGTGGCGTCCCCGATCCGCCAGCACGGCCGCCACCCCCACCGCGCCGGCCGGCTCCACCAGGATCCCCAGGTGCGCCAGGAGGAGCCGCATCGCCTCGAGCGTGGTGTCGTCGTCCACGAGGACGATGTCGTCGACGATCGCCTGCAGGTCGCCGACCGCCTGGGGGACCGGGACGCGTACGGCGATCCCGTCGGCGATGGTGTCGACCGATTCCGTCTCCACCACCCGCTGCTGGCGCCAGCTGAGCTGCATGGACGGCGCCCCGGTGGCGCAGACGCCGACGATGCGCGTCTCCGGCCGGTGCGCCCGCCACCAGGTGGCGATCCCGCCCAGGAGCGCCCCGTTGCCTAACGGGATGAGCAGCGTGTCGACCGGATCGGGCCACGCCGCGAGTTCCACGCCTATTGTTCCCGCCCCCTCCGTGATGGCGGGCTCACGCCCGTCCTCCACGTACGACGCGCCCTCGCGGGCCACCCACGCGCGTGCCTCGCCCTTGGCGGCGTCGAAGTCTTCTCCCGCCAGCCGCACGGTGGCCCCCAGGGCGCGCATGCGCTCGATCTTGAGCGGGTTGGCGTGCACCGAGGCGAAGATGTCGAGCGAAATCCCTCGCCTGCGCGCCGCGTAGGCGAGCCCCTGGCCGAAGTTTCCCGCCGAGGCGCAGACGAGGCGCGGCGCGCCGGTGGGGAGCTCGCGGACGTAGAAGTCCGTCCCGCGCCCCTTGAACGAGCGGATCGGGTTGAGCGTCTCGACCTTCACCACCAGCTCGCACCCCAGCCGCTCGCCTAACGACTCGGCGCGGTACTGTGGCGAGTGCAGGAAGACCGGATCGATTTCGCGCGCCGCTCGGGCAATGCGTTCGAGTGAGAGGCGGGGCATTCGGGAGACGGGAGACGGGAGACGGGAGACGGGAGACGGGAGAGTGCACAACCTAGCGCGCGACCAGGAGTCGTCGCACGGCCGCTGCTCCTCCCGTCTCCCGTCTCCCGTCCCCCAACCTACATCC
>CAZVDJ010000672.1:0-3012 GCA_964626245.1 uncultured Gemmatimonadaceae bacterium | reverse complement strand
TCACGGCGCACGAGGTCACGCTCGAGAACGTGCCGCGCATCCGCGATACCGAGACGCTCGTGCAGCTGCTGCAGGCGGTCGGGGCGCGCGCCGAGGGGGTGGGGCGCAATACGCTCGTGGTGGAAGCACGGGAAATCCGCACCGACGAGCTCGACGCGGATCTCTGCGCCAAGATCCGGGCCTCGATCCTGCTCGCCGGCCCGCTCCTGGCACGCTGCGGCCACGTCATCCTGCCGCCGCCGGGCGGCGACGTCATCGGCCGGCGCCGGGTCGATACCCACTTCCTCGCCTTCGAGCAGCTGGGCGCCACGGTCTCCGCTGGAGAGCGCTTCGAGTTCCGCGCCGCCGAATTGCGCGGCGCCGACGTCTTCCTCGACGAACCGAGCGTCACCGCGACCGAGAACGCCCTGATGGCGGCGGTGGCGGCCAAGGGGACGACGATCCTCCGCAACGCCGCGTCCGAACCGCACGTGCAGGACCTGGCCAACTTCCTCGTGGCCATGGGGGCGCGCATCGAGGGGATCGGCACGAATACGATGACGGTGCACGGGCCGGCGACGCTGGGGAGTGCGCGTCATCGCATCGGACCCGATCACATCGAGGTGGGGTCGTTCATCGGGCTGGCAGCCGTGACGCGCTCCACGCTGCGCGTGGTGCGCGCCGGAGTGGAACACCTGCGCTCCACGCGCATGGGAT
The DNA here is from genome assembly GCA_964626245.1 of uncultured Gemmatimonadaceae bacterium. Taxonomy (GTDB): domain Bacteria; phylum Gemmatimonadota; class Gemmatimonadetes; order Gemmatimonadales; family Gemmatimonadaceae; genus SCN-70-22. The sequence goes on along the minus strand of CAZVDJ010000672.1, from coordinate 2,316 downwards.
TCGAACGACTGGGCATCCACTGCGAAGTGGAGGGGGACGACCTCATCATCCCCGCGGAGCAGTCGCGCGTGATCAAGTCCGACCTGGGCGGCCACGTCCCCAAGATCGAGGATCAGCCGTGGCCCGCCTTTCCGGCCGACGTGATGTCGATCGCCATCGTCACCGCCACCCAGTGCGACGGGCTGGTGCTGATGTTCGAGAAGATGTTCGAGTCGCGCATGTTCTTCGTCGACAAGCTCATCGCCATGGGGGCGCGCATCGTCCTGTGTGACCCGCACCGCGCGCTGGTCGCCGGCCCCTGCCGTTTGCGCGCAGCGCGCGTCGAGTCGCCCGACATTCGCGCGGGGATGGCGATGCTGCTGGCCGCGATGTGCGCGGAGGGGACGAGCACGATCAACAACGCCACCCAGATCGAGCGCGGCTACGAGCGCATCGACGAGCGCCTGAATGCGCTTGGCGCGCGCATCACGCGGATTCCGGCGCGCACGTGACCGTTGTTGGCCACATCGGCCCCCCGTCGCCGTCGTCCAGCCGGCCCGACCTGGAGCCGGTCCCCGGCTTCGACGCGTTGGGGGTCGTGGCCTTCACGACCACCCGGTCGCGCGGGAGCTTCGCCCTGCAGTCGCGCGAGCCGGCCGCCGACGTCTTCGGACGATGGACCGCGCTGGCCGACGAGCTCTCGCCGCTCGCCACGCGCCTGGCCACGGCGCATCAGGTGCACGGCGACGGCGTGCTGGTGCACGACGGCAGCTGGACCGGCTGGCTGCGCGCCGCCTCGGGCGACGCGCACCTCTCGCTCACGCCGGGGACTGCGCTCGCCGTCTCCATCGCCGACTGCGTGCCGGTCTTTGTCTCGCACCCCGGGGGGGCCGTGGCCGTCGCGCATTCCGGGTGGCGGGGAACGGTGGCCGACGTGACGGGGCGAGTCATCGACCGCATGGCGGCCGCAGGGCTTGCCGCGCGCGACCTCTCGGTCCATCTCGGCCCCGCCATCTGCGGCACCTGCTACGAGGTGTCGCCCGACGTGCACGCGCGGCTCACCGGCCGGGCCGTGCCGCGTCCCACCCCGGTGGATCTTCGCGCGATCATCGCCGAGGCGGTGCGGGGAAGGGGAGTGACGCGCGTGACGGTGAGCCCCTGGTGCACGCGCTGTCACAACGACCGTTTCTTCTCGCATCGCTGTGGCGATGATGGGCGCCAGCTCGGGGTGATCGTCCGCGCATAGCGCGACGGCTCAGGTTGACCTCCCCCTCCCCCAGCCGTACATTGCTCGTGCTTCGCGGGGCGCGCGCCCCCGATCCGGAAATGCGGGGGAGGGTTCCCCCGCATTCTTTTGTTCTTGGGCCGGTTTTCGACGGGGTATGCAGCAGGCGCTCCAGGATTTCGTGCGGCGGGAGGTCGAGGCCCTTGGCTTCGATCTGGTCGAGTTCCGCCGCGGAGGGACGGCGCGCCGTCCGCTGCTGGACGTCCGGATCGACCGGCGTGACGGCAGCAAGGTCACGATCGACGATTGCGCCCACGTTTCGCGTGCGCTCGAGCCTCGGCTCGACGCGTCCGGAATGGTGGGCGAGCAGTATGTGCTGGAAGTGTCGTCGCCGGGGGTTGAACGTCCCCTGCGGCACGCGGCCGACTGGCGGCGCTTCACGGGGCGACGCGCCTCGGTCTCCAGCGCCGTGGTGGGTGGGAGAATCGAGGGAGAGATCGTTGGGCTGGAGGGAGGCGAGGGGGCCGAAGTGGCGCTCCTTCGCGACGGCAGGGGCATGGAGCACCGGGTTCCTCTGACGGACGTCAAGGAGGCTCGCCTGGTTTTCGTCTGGAACAAGTAGAGGTCATCGGATGACCGGAACGGCAGAGATTCTCAGCGCGATTCGCGAGCTGTCCAACCTCAAGGGGTTGGACCGCACGGAATTGCATGAGCTGTTGCAGGACGGGATCCACGCGGCCCTTGCCAAGAAGCACGGGGCCAACGTGCAGGCCGAGGTCGAGATCGACGAGAACAAGGGAGACATCCGCATCGTCCTCCTCAAGACCGTCGTCGCCGAGGTCACCGACCCGTCCCGCGAGACATCGCTCGAAGAGGCGCAGTTCGAGGACCCGGAGTTCCAGGTCGGCGACGTGATGGAGATTCCCGTCGACTTTGCCGAGTTTGGGCGCAGCGCCGTGCAGGCCGCCAAGCAGCGGATCATCCAGCGCGTCCGCGAGGGCGAGCGCACCAAGATCCGCGACGAGTTCGCCAATCGCGTGGGCGAGCTGCTCTCGGGTGAGGTGCAGCAGATCGAGCGCGGCAAGCTGGTGATCATGCTGAACAAGTTCCGC
>CAZVDJ010000671.1:0-3015 GCA_964626245.1 uncultured Gemmatimonadaceae bacterium | reverse complement strand
CGTCGGGCACGGGATACTGGAGCCCCCCGGAGTCCGCGAGCCGAGCGTGCGATACGCCGCGCCACGACGGCGTGACGCGGGCAATCTCGTCCATCACCTCCGACGCACTCGTGAACGCCGTCGGGAGGCCGATCCGGTTCGACAGCTCGATCAGGATGTCGAGGTCGCGGCGCGCCTCCCCCGGCGGATCGATCGCGGCATGCGACAGCTGGATGCGGCGCTCCGTGTTCACGAACGTTCCGTCCTTCTCGGCAAACGACGAGCCCGGAAGCACCACGTCGGCGTAGCGCGCCGTTTCCGTCAGGAACAGGTCCTGCACGACCAGGAAATCCAACCCGCGGAACCAGTGCTCCGCGTGCGCCACCTCAGGGTCGGAGAGGATGGGATTCTCTCCCATGATGTACATGCCGCGCACCGGTGACGATTCGTCGACGATCTGCGTGACCTTGAGTCCGGGAGTCAGCGGGATGCGCTCGTCGGGCACCCCCCACACCTCGGCGAAGCGGTGGCGGATCTCCGGGTTCGTCACTGGCTGATAGTCGGTGAAGACCATCGGGATCGCCCCCACGTCGCTCGCACCCTGCACGTTGTTCTGGCCGCGGATGGGGAGCATCGCCGCTCCCCAGCGACCGATCATCCCCGTTGCCAGGATGAGGTTCAGGAGGGAGGTGACGATGTCGGTCCCCGTGGAATGCTGCGTCAGGCCCATCGCCCAGAGCGTGGACGAGCGCGGCCCGCGCGCATACAGCTCGGCGGCCCGGCGAATCAGGTCGGCCGGGATACCCGAAATCTGTGCGGCGCGCTCGGGCGTGTACGGGCGCACTGCCTCTCGTACCGCGTCGAATCCATGCGTGCGGCGGGCGATGAAGTCGCGATCCTCGAGCTGCAACGCCAGGATGTGGTGCAGCATCCCGTTCAGGACGGCGACGTCGGTGCCCGGGAGCGCCTGCAGGTGAATGTGGGCGCGCGTGGCCAGCTCGATGCGGCGCGGGTCGCACACGATGAGCGTTGCACCACGCTTCACCGCGCGCTTGATCGCTGCCCCGAAGACCGGGTGCGATTCCGTCGTATTGGCGCCGAGCAGGAAGATCACGTCCGACTCGTGCTCCACCTCGCGCATCGATCCCGAGGCGGCGCTGGTGTTCATGGCCCGCTGCATCGCGCTCACCGACGATGAATGGCACAGGCGCGTGCAGTGGTCCACGTTGTTGGTCCCCAGTCCCGCCCGGAACATTCGCTGCAGCACGTAGTTCTCCTCGTTGCTGCACTTGGCCGACTGGAAGACGGCCAGCGACGATGGCCCTCGCTCGTCTCGCAGCCGCGTGAGTTCCTGCGCGGCGATCTCCATCGCCTCTTCCCACGTGGCTTCGCGGAAGGGGGCGTACCAGTCCTTGGGCGTCGCAACCCGGTCGCGCGGGTCACCGAGCGGCGAGTCGCCGGTGGGTGCGCGCTTGAGTGGATTGGTGCGCGGACCACGCTTGGGTTTGGTCCCCTCCTCCTCGATCAGGTCCCACGGTCCGCCTCGGCGGGACCAGGTGGCGGCATCCTCATGCGCAGCGTCGTGGTTGGCGTCGTAGGTCCATCGTCCGTCGCGCTTGACCCATCCGCGGCGCACCAGCGGAGTGGTCAGGCGGTCGCGGTGCTGCACGAAGTCGGTGCCGAACCGCCCCTTCACGCAGGTGGAGCCCTGGTTGGGCGTGTTCTCCTCGATCCAGGGCGAACGCACGTGGATCACGGCGTTGTCGCGAACCTGCAGGTCGAGCTGACATCCTACCGCGCAGTACGGGCAGACACTCCGTACGGTGCGGTCGATCGGGGGAAGGTCTCGGCTCGCAGGCCGTTCCTTCACGGCGCCATCGCCCATGCGGACCGCCATCGGGATGATGTCGTGAATGGCGCCGGTGGGACACACTCGCACACACTCCCCGCACCAGGTGCAGCCGGCGTGCTCCGGGTTGCCGTCCGCCCCCACGATGATCTGCGCGTGGTCGCCACGGTGGGCTACATCCAGCACGCCGACCACCTGGATGTCCTCGCACGCCCGCACGCAGCGCGTGCACAGGATGCACGTGGTCATGTCGTGCTGGATGATCGGGTCGCCGGTGCGCGCATCGCCGTCGCGCAGCGGCATCCCGGATCGCTGCGTGGTGGGGACGCCATATCGCCGGACCAGCGCCTCGAACTCGTTGCGATACCCGTTGGCGGGGACCTGTTCGACCGGATAGCGCTCGAGGAGCATGCCGAGCACACCCTGTCGGCTCTTCACCGCTGCCTGCGACTCGGTCGTAACGACCATGCCTTCCGTCGCTTCGGTGGCGCACGCCGGGACGAGCTTTGCGCTTCCCGCGACGGAGACGAGGCAGATACGGCAGTTTCCCACCGTCGGCAGTGCCGGATACCAGCACAACGTCGGGACGTCGATTCCGGCGGCGCGTGCAGCGTCGAGGATGGTAGCGCCGGGGCGTACCGAGCAGGCGTGGCCGTCGATGGAGAGCGTCGGCATATCAGGAAGGGCGGGGCGGCCGGAATGCCGCGTGCTGTCTGATTATGCCGGGCGGACCGGAGGGCGTCCAGCGCTGGGCGCGTGGGACCCGCCTCCCGCGCGCGGAGCTGGAACGCGGGGCGCCTAACGATGGGCTGGCGGTACCCCCTCCACGCTGGGGAAACGCGTCGCGTGTCCGGCGCGGGGAGGGAGACGCCCGCATGTGGAGGGTGTGCTCATCGCCCGATGTCGCCTCTGGCCCATGTGCGAGCGCAGCGCATCGCGAAGGACTTCGATGGCCGATGATCGACCGGCGTGTCACGACCGGCGCGCGGACCCAACGTTCCGGTCTCGCACGATCGATGGTGTACGATCGAACGGCGCGATGGTCACGCATGGCAGGTGAACGGGGTGCCGGTGCGCCATCGGATGACGTGGCGGCGGTCCACGAGGACTCGTTAGGCGTGGGCCATCGAGTCGGTTGCGCGCTGTCTCTATTGCGCGCAATGCGGTGCGTTCATATATTCGCCGCG
>CAZVDJ010000670.1:0-3021 GCA_964626245.1 uncultured Gemmatimonadaceae bacterium | reverse complement strand
GCTGCGACGCGGCGCGCATCCGCCTCGACCGCCGAGATGGCGCCTGCGCGCCGGTCAAGAAGTGGCAGTGGAATCGACAGCCCGGCGACAATACCGCGAAATCCGGAGATCGAGCCCAGCGACGGGTCGGCGACGCGCTCGCTCTTGAAGCCGGCGGTCAGCGATGGCGTTGGGATGCGGTCGCGCGTCGCGAGGAGCGCCTCGGCACGCGCCACTTGGGCGTCGAGGACGGCCGCCAGCACCTCGGGGCGCTCACGCTCGGCGCGCGCCAGCAGCGAGTCGAGCGTGAGCGTCGCGAGCGCTGGCGCAGTGGCCGGAAGCTCGTCGGGAAGCGACAGTGAGTCGCTCGCCGAGGCCGGCACCCCCATGAGCGACGTGAGCGCGATGCGCGCGGTGCGACGCTCCAGCACCGTCGCCGCCCGCACCGCGGCGAAGCGTGCGCCCTCGAGGCGCAGCCGCCGCGCCACGTAGCCTGAAATGTCACCGGCCACGAGCCGCTGCTCGCTCACCCGTTGTGCTTCGGCAAAGGCGCTCGCCGTCCGCTCGGCGAGACGAGCACGCTTGTCGGCGCCAATCGCCACGGCAAAGGCACGGGCCACGTCGATGTCGACCTGCAGCCTCGCTGCGGCCAGTCCGAGCTCGGCAACCTCTCGCCGCAGCCGCGCCGCGTCACGACGCGCCGCGCGCTGCCCTCCGAGCTCCAAGGGCTGCTCCAACTGCGCAATGTGCTGCGCGTTGGTCTGTCCAGCGCGGGACGTTCGCTCACGGCCGTAGGCAAGCGTGGGATTGAGGAAGGCGCTGGCCTGGCGCTCCCGCCCGGCGGCGGCGGCGACCGCCTCACGAGCGGCGCGCAGCTCCGGACTCGCGCGATGTGCTGCCTGGCGGGCCGCATCGAGCGTGAGCTGGCCCAGGACAACGTGCGGAAATGACAGCAGGACGCAGCCACAGGCGAAGGCCGTGAGGGCTCCCCGGCATGCACTGGCGCGCCGCGTTCGGCTGGCGAATGGAATGGTGAACAAGGCTGACCTGAGCTGGCGTGTCGCTCGGCGCCTCGAACCGCGCGGCAGAAGGGCCACGCTCGACGGCGCACGATGCTGGAGCGTCCGCGTCAAGGCGCAACGCAGACGGTGGCGAACGCGTGACGCCCCAACGCGACATCCGTGCGTGTCCGATGTCAGCAGGACACGCCGTGACGCGTCAGGCGCCGGTCAGCTGGTGGGAGGCGCCCGAAGGGTGGGCGGGGGCCCGCGCTCCGGATCCGGGCGTGCCAACAGCACGCGGTCGGTGCGGGCGGGGGCCTGCACGACGTGGCGCGTGGCGCGGATCGTGACGACGGCCGGCACGAGCGTCGCATACTCGTGCGTCGCCGGGAGCCGCGTCAGGTCGCGAACACCCTGCACGGCGTCCACCCGAGGATGCCCGTGCGCATGCTCGCCCGCTGGCGCCTGCCGAACCGACGCGCCGGACGCTGTGGCATCGCGAGCGTCGGCGCTCTCATCGCCGTGCGCGACGCCATGATCATCGGCGACGCGATCAGCAGCGCGACTCGGGTCGACGTGGGAGAACTCGTCGGCTCCGTGCCGGTGCGCCACATGCTCATGCACTCGCCCGTGCGCGATCGCAAGCGAGGGAGCCGAGAGGCTCCCCAGCAGGGCGACAACGAGCGCGAGCAGGCGAAAGCGCCAGGAGCGAGGCACGCCGAAGTATATCGCGCAGGCGTCTCTCCGCCACCCCGGCATCAGTTACTCCGAAAGCGAAGCAGCCGCAGCGCGTTGGCCACGACCACCAGCGTGCTCCCTTCATGGGCGATCACGGCGCCGCCAATGCCTGTCGACCCGCTGACAGTGGCTACAACGAGACCGCCGATGACTCCGAGCGAGACCCACAGGTTCTGTCGAATCACGCGTCGCGCCGCGCGCGACAGTTGAAGGGCAAAGGGGAGACGGCTCAGGTCGTCGGCCATCAGCGCCACGTCCGCGGTCTCGAGTGCCGCCGCTGTGCCGGCTCCCCCCATGGCGATCCCGACGGAGGCGTGCGCAAGCGCCGGAGCGTCGTTCACCCCGTCCCCCACCATCGCGACGAGCCCGTGCGCCGCAAGCTCGGCGACGGCCCTGACTTTGTCTTCCGGGAGAAGGCCGGCGCGAACCTCGTCCACCCCAACAAGGGCGCCGATCGCGTTGCCAACGCCCGCGTTGTCCCCCGTCAGCATGATGACGCGACGAACGCCGGCCGCACGTAGCGCCTGCACGGTCTCCCGCGCACTGGCCCGCGGCTCGTCGGCGACGCCAAGCACCCCGAGGAACTCGGGATCGTGTCCCGTTCGCCGCACAATCATGGTGGTACGGCCTGCCTGTTCGAGGGCCGAGACCACGGCCATCGCCTGCGGGGGAATGAGCACGCCAGCGTCCTCGAACAGCAGGGCGCGGCCCACCTCCACCATGGCGCCGTCCACCGGTGCCCGGATCCCTCGCCCCGTGACCGACTGCAGCTCGCCAATTTCCGGTAGCGCTAGCTGGCGGGCCGCCGCCGCACGCGTCACCGCTTGGGCCAACGGGTGCTGCGACCGTTGCTCCACGGCGGCGGCGTTTCGGAGCAACGTCTCGCCGCTTACCCCCGTCATGGGAATGAGATCGGTCAGCGAGGGTCTCCCTTCGGTGAGCGTACCGGTCTTGTCGAGGGCGATCGCGCGGATCTCGCCCAGCGCCTCCAGATAGGCGCCGCCCTTGATCAGCACGCCGTTGCGCGCCGCTTGCGCGATTCCCGCCAGGACGGCCGCCGGCGTTCCCAGTGCGAGCGCGCATGGCGACGCCGCCACCAGAACCGCCATCCCCCGCGCGAACGACTCTTCCCACGGCAGCAGGCCAAGCAACGGCGGTACGACGATCAGCAGCACGACGCCGACGAGCACGAGCGGGACGAAAACGCGCTCGAACCGTTCCGTGAACTGCTGGGTCGGCGCCTTCTGCGTCTGAGCCTCCGACACGAGTTTGATGACCCGGTCCAGCGTACGGTCTCCGACCG
>CAZVDJ010000669.1:0-3027 GCA_964626245.1 uncultured Gemmatimonadaceae bacterium | reverse complement strand
TCGCTCGAGGAGTACTTCGGCGTCGTCCCGTGCACGCTCATGAGCATGATGAGCAACGCCAACCTGCCGAGTGCCTGCGAAGTGGACGTCATGGGGACGATCAGCATGCTCGCCCTGACGCTCGCCTCGGAGACGCCGGCGGCGCTGCTCGACTGGAACAACAACTACGGCGACGATCCCGACAAGGCGGTCTGCTTCCACTGCTCCAACCTCCCCCGGGACTTCTTCGAGGCGCCGGTGATGGACTACCAGGAGATCATCGCCGGCACCGTGGGGCGCGAGAACACCTACGGGACGATCGTGGGCAAGGTGAAGGCGGGGCCGATGACCTTTGCCCGCTTTTCCACCGACGACGCCACCGGCGCCGTCCGCGGCTACGTGGGCGAGGGGCGCTTCACCAAGGACAAGCTGTCGACCTTTGGCGGCGCCGGGGTGGTGGAGATCGCCAACCTGCAGCCGCTGCTGCAGCACATCTGCCGCCGCGGCTTCGAGCACCACGTGGCCGGGACCTTCTCGCACGTGGCCGGCGCCGTGCACGACGCCACCACCACCTACCTGGGGTGGGACGTCATGAGGCACGCCTGACCATGGCCACCGTCGCCGGCGTGGACTTCGGGACGCAGAGCGTGCGTGTCTCGATCGTGCACAGCGAGCAGGGTGTGCTTGGCCACGGGGTGTCGGAGTACGTCGTCCAGCGCGATCGTCACGACCCCGACTTCGCCACGCAGTCGCACGACGACCACATGCGCGCGCTGGCCGGCGCAATGGCCAGGGCGTTGCAGTCGGCGGGGGTCAGCGGGAACGAGGTGCAGGCGATCGCCCTCGACACCACGGGGTCGACGGTGCTCCCGGTGGGGGAAGGACTCGTCCCGCTGGACGACTACTATCTCTGGTGCGACCACCGCGCCAAGAACGAGGCGGCGCTCATCACGCGCGTGGCGCGCGAGATGAAGGTCCCGGCGATTGACTGGTGCGGGGGCGTGTACTCGTCGGAGTGGGGCTTTGCCAAGCTGCTGCACTGGCTGCGCCACAACCCCGGCAGGCGCGACCGGCTGGTCACGGCGCTCGAGCACTGCGACATGGTGGCCGCCGTCCTGTGCGGCATCACCGACCACCGCCAGGTGCCACGCTCCATCTGCGCCATGGGGCACAAGTGGCTCTGGAACGCCTCGCTCGGCGGCTTTCCGCCCGAGGAGTTCTTCGTCGCCGTGGATCCCCTGCTGGCGGGGATGCGCGACAAGCTCGACGGCCCGTATCACACCTCGGATCGCATCGCCGGCTCGTTATGCGGCGAGTGGGCGGAGCGGCTCGGGCTCCGGGCAGGGATTCCCGTACCGGTCGGCGCCTTCGACGCGCACTGGGATGCCATCGGCGCCGGCATCGCCGAGGGAGACATCGTCAACGTCATCGGGACGGCGACGTGCATCATGGCCGTGGCCGGTGACACGGGGCTGGTCCCCGGCGTTTGCGGCGTGGTGAACGGCTCCATCCATCCGGCGATGATGGGAATCGAGGCAGGACTGTCGGCGTGCGGCTACCTGTTCGAGTCGCTCGCCGCGCGCACCGGGCGCAGCGTGGGTGCGCTGTCGGCGGAGCTGGCCGACTACCGGGGCGGACAGACCGGGCTGTTGCACCTGCCGTGGGAGAATGGCGACCGCACCGTCCTGGTGAACCCCTTCCTGGGCGGCGTGACGCTCGGCTTCACCCTCAACAGCACGGCCGCCGACGATCTCTTCGCCGCGATCGAGGGGACGGCCCTCCACACGCGCGTGATCATCGACCGGATGCGCGAACACGGGGTCCCGGTGCGCCGCGTCATTCACGGCGGCGGCATCCCGCAGAAGAACGACGTGCTCAATCGCGTATATGCGAACGTGCTCGACCTCCCGATCCTCGTCCCGGAATCGTCGATCACCTCGCTGGGCTCGGCGATCTTCGCCTTCCTGGCGTGCGGGGCGTTCCGGACGGTGGAAGAGGCGCAGGCGGCGCTCTGTCCCGGCTATCGAGAGATCCAGCCGGAGCCGCGCGACGTGGCGACGTACCAGCGACTGTACGCCCTGTACCGCGAACTGTACTTCGCGATGGGCATGCCGCAGTCGCCCCCCGTCTCGATCGGGCACGTGCTGCCGGCGATACGCGAGATCGCGGCAGAGGTGCGCGCCGGTTAGGGGGGCCGGAGCCTCACGAACGCCGCGCGGCGCCGGGGGGGGACCGACGGTGCCGGGGACCTCTCACCCTACGGCCGCTGGCCGTAGTACGCCTTGGCGCCGTGCTTCCGCAGGAAGTGCTTGTCCAGCAGCGGCGCGCCTAACGGGCGCGCGTTCGGGTCCAGCATGAGCGTGTGATACGCCATCGTCGCCACCTCCTCCAGGAACGAGGCGTTGTCCACGGCGTCGGCAATCGTGGCCCCCCAGCAGAACGGCGCGTGGCTCGCCACCAGCACCGCGGGCATCGCGAGTGGCTCGAGCGTGGCGAAACGCTCGATGATGGCGAGCCCGGTGTTGAGTTCGTAGTCGGTCGCCACCTGGCGGGTGGAGAGCGGGGCGGTGACGGGGATGGCGCCGTGGAAGGAGTCGGCGTGCGTCGTCCCAAGGCACGGGATCGGGCGTTGCGCCTGGGCAAAGGCGGTGGCGAACATCGAGTGCGTGTGCGCCACGCCACCGATGCCGGGAAAGGCCTTGAAGAGTGCCGCATGCGTCGGCAGGTCCGACGAAGGGCGCAGCGTGCCCTCGGTTACCACACCCGCCAGGTCGGTCACCACCATCTTCGCCGGCGTCAGGGCGCCATACGGAACGCCGCTCGGCTTGATGACGATGAGCCCGAGCTCGCGATCGATGGCGCTGGCATTGCCGAAGGTGAAGCGTGCCAGCCCCCGCCGGGACAACTCGATGTTGGCCTCGCACACGGCCTCCCGCATGGCGCGCGAGGCGCGGACCGGTGCGCGCCCCGTGCCGCGGTACTCGCCCAGGCGGCGGCGCGGTTGCCGCTTGCGACTCATGCGATCCCCGCGCGCGCCCTGGCCGCCGC
>CAZVDJ010000668.1:0-3027 GCA_964626245.1 uncultured Gemmatimonadaceae bacterium | reverse complement strand
GACGGCGGCGGCAACGGTGCAGCCAACGATCCGGAGCAGCTGGCGCCGGATCACGCCATGACCTCCTCGACCTCGCGCCGGGCGTCGCGCAGTGCGGCGACCAGCCGGTTCTGCCCGCGCGTGAGGTGCGTGCGGAGGAAGCCCAGCTGGTGCGCGTCCATGCCTGGCGCGTCGAGCGCCGGCGCCAGGTCGGGGAGCGGCGGCGTCGTCTCGGCGGGATCGTGGAAGAAGGCGGGGCCGCGCGTGTAGTTCACCGGGACCAGGTGCCGCGCCAGTCGACGGATGGCGCGATTCACGCGCCGGGCCACCGGGTCGCCCGCCGATCCGGCGGCCGCCTTGCAGGCAAAGGTGCCTAACGCTGCGAGCGCGGCGTCGAGCTCGGCGATCGCCTGGCGCGCCGGCCCGAAGTCGAAGTGGCCGGTGACGGGCGCCTGGTACCGGTCGAGCGTGAGGGAGAAGGTGCGCAGCGTCTGCCGGAAGTTGAACGGCGCGATGGTCGCGTTGGCGGCGCCCATGACCGCGGCCAGGTAGATGCGGATGTCCTTGAGCAGGATGTCGCGGTCGGCGATGTGGATCAGGTCCTCCTCGGTGTGCCAGGCGATGTTGGCGCCGCACCCGCCCACCGCGTAGTAGCCCAGTTCCTCGCGGTGCGCATCCTTCATGGTCGAGAGGAGCATGAAGAACGACGAGATGCCGATGTTGTTGAAGGAGTAGTCGCCGGCCTGGTGCGGACGCTCCCCCTGGGACTCCTGCCCGGTGATGTCGCGAATGACCGACTGGCAGAAGGCCTCGGTCTCGTCCATCCACGAGATGTCCTTGTACTCCGTGGCCCAGCGGCAGCCCGGGGAATCGCAGTTGACCTGCGCGATGCACTGCTCATAGAGCTCGAGGGCAAAGGCATCGGCAAACCAGGTGCTGCCGGCGTAGCGCCCGGTGGAGTGCCCGGGCCACCAGGCGATCCGGACGCTGCGCTTGAGCGAGCCGCGGTGCTGCCACAGCACGCGCGCGATCTCCAGCAGCGCGGCGTCGCCCACCGCGTTGTCGCCGATGCCATAGTCCCACGAGTCGTAGTGGCCGTGCAGGAGGACGAATGCCTCCGGTTCCTCCGTCCCCGGGATCATCACCACGGGAATGGGCGATTCGAACCACCCCTCGGTCACCTCGCTGGTGAGCGTGATGCTCCCCCCGGCCTTCGCCAGCTCGATGAGTGCCTGCCCGTCAGGATTGTTCACGGCCACCACGGCCATCCGTGGCTTTCGTGGCAGGTCGCGCAGGTCGGGCGTTCCCCAGACGGTGGTGCAGATCCCCCAGTGTGCGTTGTGGCCGGGGTTCACGGCGATCATCCCCAGCGCGCCGCGCTCCTGGAAGTACGAGACCTTGCCGGGCATCCCGAACCCTTCGCTCAGCACGATCTTGCCGCGCAGGTCCACCTCGGTATCGCTCACGAACCCCTTGGTGAACATCTCGTCGGCGTTGCGGGCATAGCGCGCCGGGACGTACGCCAGCGGGGCGGTGAGTCCACCGGGGTACGCCACCGACATGGCCATCGGCTTGGCGCGAAACGTCTGGGCGCCTGCCTGGATCGAGGCTTGGCCCGGGAGCGAGAGGAAGAGCGTGGGCCGGTGCACCTCGACCGGCACGCCGAGTCGCGTTAGGCGGCCGGCGATCTCGGCGGCCGCCGTGGCCACGTCGTCCGGGTGCTCGCGCTTGAGCGTCGTGAAGCGCTCGATGAGGGCCCACGGCTGGTCGAGGGTGACCGACTGGATGGCGGCGGCTTGTTCGGGAGAGAGCGGCACGGTCTCGATGGGGGGAGACGGGAGACGGGTGGCGGGAGACGGGAGAGGGGGGAGGTGAGGGGGTGCAAATGCCGTCGTGAGGCGGAGTGTGTCAAGGGTAGTAGTTGTGGGGGGGATTCCGACTCGGCAAGTTGGGCGGCGCTCATCCCACAACCATCATGCGTCTGCGTCACCTCCCTCCCGCGGCCTGCGCCCTGGCCCTCGTCTCTGCCGTCGCGCCGCTCGCCGCACAGGGGCGCGCGGTGACCCGGCCCGACACGCTGCTCGCCTTCGTGGGAGCCACGGTCATCGACGGGAACGGGGGCGACCCCATCCCGGACGGAGTGGTCGTGGTGCGCGGGGCGCGCGTTGCCGCCGTCGGACCGCGCGCTTCGACGCCGGTGCCGCGCGGGGCCCGGGTCATCGACGTCGCAGGCAAGTGGATCACCCCGGGCTTTGTCGACGCCAACGTCCACCTCTCCATCTACAGCGGCATCGAGAACTTCGCCCGCTACCAGGATCGCTTCACCGACGTGGCGATCGAGGCGGCCCAGAACCACCTGAAGGTCGGCGTCACCACGGTGCGCGACTCCTACGGGATGCTCGCGCCGCTGGTGGCGGCGCGCGACGCGATTCGGCGAGGGGATGTCCCCGGCCCGCGCGTCTATGTCGCGGGCAACATCGTCGGGTGGGGCGGGCCGTGGTCGTTCTCGTTCACCGGCCGTCCGCCTGACAACCTGTCGCTCCTGCAGGAGCAGATGAACGATGCCATCGCGCAGGAGGCGGGCGAGGAGCTGGTGAACATGGAGCCCGACTCGCTGCGCGCGGCGATCAACCGCTACCTGGACAAGGGGGTCGACTTCCTCAAGTTCGGCGGCACGTCGCACTTCGGCTTCCCGGTCTTCATCGGCTTCAGCGAGCGCGCGCAGCGCGTGATCGTCGAGGAAGTGCACAGGCGCAACCTGGTCGCCGAGACGCATTCCACCACCCCCGAAGGGCTCCTGATCTCGCTCCAGGCGGGGGTGGACCTGGTGCAGCACCCCGAGGTGCTCGACGTCCCGATGTCCGATGCCCTCGTGCGCGAGTTCGTGCGGCGGGGGGTGGTGTGCGCGATGCTGGTGAACACGATGACGGGCGACCCATGGCGGGAGTACGAGCGGCGCGTGCGGCGCGAGGACTCCACGCGACAGGCGAGGACCGACTCGGCGCGTGCGCGCGGCGCGGCGCAGCGCGCGCGCACGCGGGCCGAGCA
>CAZVDJ010000667.1:0-3031 GCA_964626245.1 uncultured Gemmatimonadaceae bacterium | reverse complement strand
AAGACCAGGTGCGGGATGCCCAGCGCCATGCGCGATTCGGCCGGGACGTGCCCCTTGGCGTCGGCAAACGGCCACGTCACCGCGGGAATCATGATGGCTGCCGCGCTATCACGGCGCGGGCCGTAGTATACGTCCGGCGCGGGACTCGACTCGTCGAACCAGACGAAACGCACCGGAACCCCCGCCGTGTGGGCGATGGTCTGCAACGCGTAGCGCGCCTCGTGGTGCGATGGGCGCACCGCGGGGTCGAGCGCGACGACGATGGGGGTTGGTGACGCGGAAGTCGAGACGGTCACGACAGATGCGAACGGGACGCTCGCGCCGCCCGAACCGGGGCGATCGCAGGGAAGTTGCACCGCACCGGCACGCGATCGGCAGGGGAGCCGCCGGGCGCTCACTCGCGTGCCGAGCGCGACCGGAATGATGATTGCAAGGACTGCACCGACCCAGATGCCGCAACCCTCCCGTCCTTCTCACCGGCCCCGTTGGCCGGGCGCGGCGCTCGTGGCCGTGCGTGGCAGCGCATCGCCGCGCGCGGCGCGCACGCTGGCCGTGGCGGTCGCGCTGTGCACCGCCGCCCCGGTCGCGGTGGCCCAGCCGCAAGGACGCGGGCAGGCGCAACCGGCGCGCGACGTGGCGTTGCAGGGGGTCACGGTCATCGACGTCTCGACGGGCGTCCGGCTGGTCGATCAGGTGGTGGTGGTGCGCTCGGGGAGGATTGCGGCGGTGACGCCCCGGGGGGCGTGGCGCGCGGTGCCCGGCACCCAGGTATTTCCGCTGCGCGGGCGTTACGTGATTCCCGGTCTGTGGGACATGCACGTGGAGCAGGCGCTTCCACTGTGGAAGACGGCGCCGCCGGACTCGAACGCGGAGTTCTTCCATCCGTTGCTCCTGGCGCATGGGGTGACCGGAGTGCGCGACGTGGCCGGACCCATTCCCGTGGTGCGGCGCTGGATCGAGGCCATCGAGCGCGGCGAGCGACAGGGTCCCCGCATGGTGTACACGGGGCCAAAGCTCGGGCAGGGGGCCGTTGCAGCCGGCGTTCCGGACACGCTGCGCAGCGAGTCGGACGTTGCGGCTGCGGTGCGCGCGCTGAAGCAGGGAGGGGCGCACGGCGCCTATCTCTCCGACCTCGACGCGCGCCTGATGCCGGCACTGGCCACGGCGTTGCAGCAGGCGGGACTTCCGCTGGAGGGACCCGTCCCCCCCGCGTGGTCGCTGGACGCGCAGGTGCGGCACGGGCTGCGCGTGATGGATCACCTGGGTGGCATCCTCTTCGCCACCGTGGCGAACGAGGCGAAGGTGCGGCGGGAGCACGCCGTGTACGTGGAGCGTCCGTGGTGGGCGCAACTGGGGTGGAAAGTGGGGGTGATGGAGCGACCGGAGTTCGCGGTGGCGCTGGCCCTTCCCCACCAGGACGACGACAGCGCGCGCGCGGTCTTTGCCCGTCTGGCGCGCGACACGGTGTACCAGGTGCCCACGTTGCGGCTGCTGGGCACGCTCCATCGCGCCGCGGACTCGCTGGTGCGGTTGCCGCCCGAGCCGTACCGGCTGCGTGAACCTCGCCGCCCCTGGAACGGCTTCTCCGCCGAACCGTACGCCGCCGAGCATCCGATGGCGCGGGCCTATGCGCGCATGCGCTGGAGCGTTGGCGAGATGCAGCGCGCCGGCGTTCCGCTCCTGGCGGGGTCCGACACGCCGAACCTGTGGGCCATGCCGGGAGCGTCGCTGCACGACGAGCTCGCGCTGCTGGTGGGCGCCGGGCTCACGCCGCTGCAGGCGCTGCAGAGCGCGACCATCCGTCCAGCGGAGTACCTGCGCGCCAGCGACTCGCTGGGTACGGTGGCTCCCGGCCGTGTCGCTGACCTACTGGTGTTGGAAGGAGACCCAACGGTCGACATCCGCAACACCCGGCGCATCACGATGGTGGTCGCGCGCGGCGCCGTCCTCGACGCATCGGCACTGGCGGCGCTGCGCGCGCGGGGGCGTGTGATGGCCGAGCGCATCACCGCGTGGTGGCGCCAGCAGCCCCAGGGGCGATGACGGCCGGCAAGGAGGCGATGGGGCGCGGCACCCCGCTGGGCTGGTTCGTCCTGCTCGTGGCGGGGCAGGGGGCCGTGCTGGCGCTCACCCAGTCGGGGAAGGAGGTGACGTACCCGCACCTGCAGTTCTCCCGGCTTGCCAGCGGCCCAACGCGAGGTGCCGCGGTGCTGCTGGCGCTGCAGCTGGCGGCGGTGGCGTGGGGGATGCGCGGGCGCTGGGGCGACGTGCGGGAGTGGCTCGGTCGCACCTTCCGCCCCGTGCCGCTCGTCGGCGCGGTGGCCGTGCTGGGAATGGTGAGCGCCGTCGCGTCGCGCGACCCTCGCGCCTTCCTCGCGGAGCTGGCGGCGGCGGCGCTGTTGCAGGTGACGGCGCTCCTCACCGCCTTCCTCCTGGCGCGCTCGCTCGCCGACGCGGCGCTGCAGGGCGTGGCCCGCGGCCTGTCGCGCTGGCTGGGTAGCGACGGCGAACCGGCGCGTGCGCGCTTCCTTGACCCGTTTGCGCTCGCCTGCGCGGGGGCGGTGCTCGTGACGTGCGCGCTGCTGGCCGTGGTGGTCTACGAGCGCATGCCGCACGTGCCGGACGAGATCGTGTACCTGCTGCAGGCACGCTACTTCGCGGAAGGGATGCTGCAGCTGCCGGCTCCGCCGGTGGCCGCCGCCTTTGACGTGGACCTCATCCACTACGAGGCGACGCGGATCGTCTCGCCACTCCCCCCGGGGTGGCCGGCGATCCTGGCGGTGGGCGTGCGGCTGGGCGTGCCGTGGCTCGTGAACCCGGTGCTGAGCGCGCTGAGCGTCGTGCTGGCGCACGCGCTGCTGCGCCGGCTCGTGGCCCCGCGGACCGCGCGGCTGGCGACGTTGCTCCTGGCGACGTCGCCCTGGTTCCTCTTCCTGGGCATGAGCCTCATGACGCACGCGGCCACGCTGGCGTGCGCGCTGGCCGCGGCGCTCGGCATCGCGGTCGCGCAGGAACGACGGGCGGCGTGGCC
>CAZVDJ010000666.1:0-3036 GCA_964626245.1 uncultured Gemmatimonadaceae bacterium | reverse complement strand
GGGCGGCCGGGCTCGGCCACCTTCCGCTCGTGACCACCATGCACGGCAGCGACGTGCGCCTCACGCGGGGCGTCGCCATGGCGCGCCCGATCTTCCGACGCGTCATGCAGCACTCGCGTGCCGTCACCACGGTGTCGCGGTGGCTCGCCGCGGAAGTGCGGGACATGGCCCCGGGCGTTTCGCCCGTCGTGGCCCCGATGCCGGTCTCCACCTCCCTCTTCCATCCGGGTGGCGAGCGGGCAAGCGACCGGCTGCTCTTCGTTGGGCGGCTCAACGCGCAGAAGGGTGTCTCGCTCCTGCTCGACGCCGTCGCCCGGATGCGGCATCGCGTCCGGCTCGACGTGGTGGGAGACGGCCCGGACGCGGGGCGACTGCGTGCCCAGGCCAGCGACGCCGGCATTGCCGATCGCCTGACGTGGCACGGCGCGCAGCCGCAGACCGCGCTTCCCGGCTTCTATCGGCGCACCAGCGCGCTCGTGGTCCCCAGCGTGGGCGAGGGGCTGGGACTGGTGGCGGTCGAGGCGCAGCTGTGCGAGGCCCCGGTCATCGCCTTCGAGTCCGGCGGGATCACCGACACCGTCGTCTCGGGCGAGACCGGACTGCTCGTGCCGCCGGGCGACGTGGATGCCCTCGCCGCGGCGCTGGATCGTTGCTTCGACGACCCCGAGCTGCGCTTGGCGTTAGGCAGGGCAGGGCGCATGTCGGCGCTGGGCGACTTTGCCCCGGAGTCGGCGGCACGGCGCTACGCCACCCTCTACCGTTCCGTCCTTGGCCCGTAAGGCCACGCGCCTGGCGTTCGCCCTGCTCGCGATCGCTGCCGTGCTGCTGGCGGGACGGTCGATAGCGCTGCAGTGGGGCGCCTTTCGAGCGTCCGGGGCGCACCTGCAGCCACGCTGGGCGCTGGTCGGCGCATCGTCACTCATCGTCCTGGTCACCTACGCCCTGCTCATCGAGACCTGGCGGCGGACCGTGCAGGCCTGGGACAGCGAACTCCGCTTCGCCAGCGCCGCCCGCATCTGGTGCATCTCCAACCTCGGTCGGTATCTCCCCGGGAAGATCTGGCAGATCGGCGCCATGGGGGTGATGGCACAGCGCGAGGGAGTGTCGGCCATCGCGGCGACCGGCTCGGCGCTCGTGATCAACCTGGTCAACCTGCTGGCGGGCTTCGGCGTCGTCCTCGTGACCGGTGCGGACTTCTTCGACGCGCCGCGTGCCGCACTCGCCCTCGCCGCGCTGCTGCTCGCGGGCATCCTTGCGGCCCCCAGAATGGTCCAACCGATGGGGCGACTGGCGGCTCGGCTCGTCGGGCGCGCCATCGAGGTCCCGGATCTCCCGGCGCGCGCCGTCTGGCGCGCGTGCGTGGGGTGCCTGCTTGCCTGGCTCCTGTACGGGGTCGCCTTCCAGCTCTTCGTCGCGGGGGTACTGGGGAGCGCGCCGGGGCGCACCACCTCGTACATCGCCGCCTTCACCGGCTCCTATCTCCTTGGCTACATTGCGTTGTTTGCGCCGGGCGGGATCGGCGTGCGGGAAGGTTCGCTGATCGTGGCGTTAGGCCGGCTCGGCCTCGCGCAAGCGGGCGCCGCCGGCGTGATCTCGGTGGCCTCGCGACTCTGGCTCACCGTGCTGGAAGTGCTTCCTGGCCTTGGTTTCCTGGCCCTCGACACCGTCCTCGGGCGCCGTCCTTCATCCACGCGCACATGACCCCACCGCCTGACGCCGCAGCCCCGGCTGGATCGCCTTCGGCGGGCTCGCCTCACACGGGTTCGCCTCCGGCGGGCTCGCGTCCGGCAGGCTCGCCCACGGCTGCGACGCCCGCTCCGCGCGCCGCGCTGGCGTGGGCCGCCCTCGTGCACGCCCTGTGCACGCTGGCGTTAGGCTTCCCGGCGCTGGCCGGCAAGTTCCTGGTCAATCCGTACTCCGACCAGTACATCGCCGGCTACTCCTTCCGCGAATACGCGCGGGCCCACTGGGAGCAGTACGGTGCCATCCCGCAGTGGAATCCATACCTGTTCGGAGGCATGCCGTTCGTGGACGCCATGCACGGCGACACGTTCTATCCGACGGCACTCCTGCGCATCCTCATCGGCACCGATACGGGAATGACGTGGGGAATGATCCTGCACGTCTTCCTCGCGGGGCTCTTCACCTACCTCTTCCTCCGCTCCGTCGGCCTCTCGTTCTTCGCCGCAGTCATCGGGGGGGTTGCCTACCAGATGGGCGGCAACGTCGCCGGCCTCGTCTCCCCGGGTCACGACGGAAAGCTGTTCATCAGCGCGCTCCTGCCACTCGCCCTCTTCTTCACGGTCCGCGGCGTGCGCGACGGTCGCCGGAGCGCGTGGGGAGCGCTGGCGATCACGGTGGGGCTGGCGGTCCTGTCGCCGCATCCGCAGCTGCTGCAGTACATGCTGCTCCTCACCGGGGCCTTCGCCGTCTTCCTCGCGATGGGGTGGGGGAGCGAGGTGGCGCTACCCCGGGCGACAGGGCTGTCGCGGTTGGGGGCTGCCCTGGCCTCGGTCGCCGTCGGCATGGTCATGGGCGCCATCCAGTTCTGGCCGGTGAAGGCATACGAGCCCTTCTCGCCGCGCGCCGGCGGGAAAGGATGGGAGCACGCCGTCTCCTACTCGATGCCCACCGAGGAGACCCTGAACTTCATCCTCCCGCACTTCTCCGGCATCCTGGACAAGTACTGGGGGCGAAACGGCATCCATTTCCACTCCGAATACATCGGGGCTGCCGTCCTCGTGCTCGCGGGGCTGGCCCTTGGCGCCTGGACGCTGCGGACGCACAAGCGGCTGACCTGGTTCTGGCTGGGCGCCTTCGTGATCTCGCTGCTCTGGGCACTCGGCGGCAACACGCCTTTCTACTCCCTGGTCTACGCTCTCGTCCCGGGCACCAAGTACTTCCGGGCGCCGAGCACCATGCCGCCAAGGTACGCGTCGCCGCCCGTCGCGACGACGTCGAAGACGTTGCCGGTGATCTCCATGACCGACACGTCGAGGCGGATGCCGCCCATGTCGAGGATCACGATCCGCGCGT
>CAZVDJ010000665.1:0-3037 GCA_964626245.1 uncultured Gemmatimonadaceae bacterium | reverse complement strand
GTCTGGCCGCCCGCGGTGGGGCCCACCGGATCGCGCGTCAACTTCTTCGACCCGGCCTTCACCGGGGCGGGCACCATGCGGCTGTCGGCCGAAGTCACGGCCAATGCGGCCGTGATCGCCTCGGGCGACGTGCAGAACGCCCCTGGCAACAACAGCATTGCGCTGGCCCTCGGCGCGCTGCGCGACGACGCGGGGATGGCCGCGCTGCAGGCGCGCATGGGCGCCGCCTTTGCCACGCAGATCGGCTTCAACACCGGCGAGAACTTCAACGACCACTACCAGCTCACGGTGACCAACGTTGGCGTGCAGGCGGCCGACGCGCGCAACCAGTTCGAGGTGTACGACACGCTGACCACGCAGGCGGAGAACCGCCGGCAGTCGGTGGCCGGGGTCTCGATCGACGAGGAGCTGGCGCTGATGCTGCGGCACCAGCAGGCCTACTCCGCCGCCACTCGCCTCATCCGCGTGGCGGACGAGATGGCCGAGTCGCTCCTGAGCATGGTGTAGCACGATGCTCATCCTGTCCCGGCGTGCAGGCGACGCCATCGTGATCGAGGGCGGCATTCGCATCGTCGTGCTCACCTCCGATCGACGCGGGGTGCGGCTCGGCATCGAGGCGCCGCCCCACGTGAGCATCGTGCGCGAGGAAATCGTCACGCAGGTGGCCGACGAGAACCGTCGTGCGCACGCGGGGGCCGACGCCGCGGCCCTCGTGGGCGGCGTTGCCGCCAAGTCCAGCTAGGGCGGCAGGTCGACATGCTGCAGATCATTGGCCTCGTCGTCGTGCTGGGGAGCGTCATCGCCGGCTACACCATGCACCATGGCCGCCTGGCCGTGCTCTGGCAGCCCACCGAGTTCATCATCATCGGTGGGGCCGGGCTCGGCTCGTTCATCATGGCCAACCCGCCCAGCGTCATCAAGGCGTCGGTCGCCGCGGCAATGGCGCTGCTCAAGCCGACGCCGTTCAACAAGAAGTCATACGGCGAGCTGCTGCAGGTGCTGTACGAGGTGTTCCAGACGGCGCGCAAGGACGGACTCATCGCCCTCGAGGTCCACATCGAGGAACCGGAGAAGAGCGCGATCTTCTCGAAGTACCCGGGATTCTCGCACCACCACCACGCCGTCACCTTCCTTTGCGACACCCTCAAGGTGCTGCTGACGGGCGCGGTGGAGGACCACCACCTGGCCGACATCCTCGACCTCGACCTCGAGCGCATGCACGAGGAGGAGCACCAGGTGCCGCAGGCCATCACCACCGTGGGCGACGCCATGCCGGGCTTCGGCATCGTGGCCGCGGTGCTCGGCGTCGTGATCACGATGGGCTCCATCGGAGGCGCCGCCTCGGAGATCGGCAACAAGGTCGCGGCGGCGCTCGTCGGAACGTTCCTCGGCATCCTCCTGGCGTACGGGATGATCGGGCCGTTCGCCAAGGCGATCGAGGTCCGGCAGCGCGGTGAGGGGCAGTACATGTCGTGCATTCGCACCGCCCTGCTCTCCTTCGCGCGCGGCGACGCCCCGATGACGTGCGTGGAGTTCGCCCGCCGCAACATCGAGCCGGTCGACCGGCCCAGCTTCGCCGAGCTCGAGGCGCTGACGCGCAAGAAGGCAGCCTGACGTGGCAAAGGGCGGCGGCAAGGTCGTCATCGTCAAGAAGATCAAGAAGGCGGCCCACGGCCACCACGGCGGATCGTGGAAGGTGGCCTACGCCGACTTCGTGACGGCGATGATGGCCTTCTTCATGGTGATGTGGATCCTGGGGATG
Source organism: uncultured Gemmatimonadaceae bacterium (assembly GCA_964626245.1). Lineage (GTDB taxonomy): Bacteria > Gemmatimonadota > Gemmatimonadetes > Gemmatimonadales > Gemmatimonadaceae > SCN-70-22. The sequence continues at coordinate 1,275 of CAZVDJ010000665.1, read as the reverse complement.
GACGAGCAGACGAAGAAGGCAATCGAGGGCTACTTCTCCAGCCCCGTCGGGTACAAGAAGGGATATTCGTCAGGCAGTAGCCCCCTCGCCTCGGGCAGCTCACCGGCCGCGGTGAACCGCGAGGCGGTCCAGATGGCACTCCGCCAGCTGCAGACCAAGCGCTTCGAGGCCGTCATGGCCGCGTTGCGCGGGCGCATGGACTCGATCGCCGCCATCGGCAGCCTCAAGGCCAAGGTCGAGATTACCGTCACGCGCAACGGCCTGCGCATCGAGCTCATCGAATCCGAGAAGGGCGACACCTTCTTCCCCATTGCCTCGTCGGTCATGACGCCGCAGGGGCACGTGGCGCTCGAGGCCATCGCCACCGAGCTGCGCCATCTCGAGAATCCCGTGGTGATCGAAGGGCACACCGACGCGGCGCGCTACGCCACCGCCGGCTACTCCAACTGGGAACTGTCGGCAGACCGCGCCAACGCGGCGCGCCGCATCCTGGAGTCGTACGGGCTGGCGGCCGAGCGCATCATCGAGGTGACGGGGCACGCCGACAAGCAGCTGCGGTACGTGGCGGAGCCGCTCAACCCGTCCAACCGGCGCATCTCGATCCTCCTCCCCTTCCTCACCGCGCCCGACCCGCCGTCGCTCGAGCGGCTGCGAGAGCGCCTGGAGAGCGGGGCCAACCGCACGTCGTGACGCGAGGCTACTCCGCGAGCATGCGGTCGCGCGTCCAGCGCACCGCGTCCAGGTAGAGCGGTCCCAGCTGGGAAGGATCGACGCCCAGCGTGGCACACTCGGCCTCCACCACCGGCCAGTCGGCGCGCTCGTACGCCTCCACCATCGCCAGCGTCGGCGCGTAGGGGCCGCTGCGGGCGACCAGGGCCCGGCGCACCTCGTCCGCCAGGTCCACGCGGTCGAGGATCTCGCGCAGCGGGACGCGAAGGAGCGCATCGAGCAGGGAGAACAGGCCAACCATGAACAACGGCTCGGCGCTGCGCCGGTCGCGCCCCTGCTGCGCCACCAGTTCGCACAGGCGGGCGCGCTGGATCGCCAGCTGCACCAGTTCAATGTCGGTCCCGCCCTTGCGCGCCACCGTGGTGACGAGTAGGAGCGAGAGCCACTTGTGCAACTCACCCCGTCCCACCAGGCGCACCGCGTGGCGAATCGACTCGATTCCCCGCCCGCCGCGCGAGGCCGAGTTCACCGAGCGCAGGAGCTTGTAGGTCAGCGAGACGTCGGTGCGAAAGGCCTCCTCGAGGGCGACGTCGCTCGTGTCCGGGT
>CAZVDJ010000664.1:0-3048 GCA_964626245.1 uncultured Gemmatimonadaceae bacterium | reverse complement strand
TGGCCGAGATCTCGGTAGAGAGCACCTGGCCACCGAACTGTTCGAGGACGACCCCATGCTGCAGGAGGTCCTGCGAGACCCGCATGGGGTTCGCGTCCGGCAGGTCGACCTTGTTGATCGCGACGATGAGCGGCACGCCGGCGTTCCTGGCGTGCGAGATCGCCTCGATGGTCTGCGGCATCACCGAGTCGTTGGCGGCCACGACGAGCACCACGATGTCCGTGACCTGCGCACCGCGGGCACGCATCGCGGTGAACGCCTGGTGACCCGGCGTATCGAGGAAGGTGATCGCCTTCTCGTTGGGCAGGCTGACGTGGTACGCACCGATGTGCTGCGTGATGCCACCGGCCTCGCCCGCGACGACATTCGCTTTCCGGATGTAGTCCAGGAGCGACGTCTTGCCGTGGTCGACGTGACCCATGATCGTCACGACCGGCGGTCGCGAGGCCAGGTCCTCGGGCTTGTCGGCGGCCTTCGTCTCGCCCATGTCGGCCGCGTACTCCTCCTCGCGCACCGCCTGGAAGCCGAACTCCCCGGCAATCAGCTCGATCTGGTCGAAGTCGAGCCGCTGGTTGATGGTGACCATCAACCCGAGGTTCTTGAAGGCGAAGGCGACAATCTGGCTGGCCGACAGCTTGAGGATCTCGGCCAGCTCGCCCACGGTGATGAACTCGTTGACGCGAACGGTCTTCTTCTCGCGCTCGGCCTCCTCGCGGCGGATCGCCTCGAGTTCCTCGCGCCCGTCGTCGCGCCGCGGGCCGCCACGCTTTGGCGCCCCGCCGCGCATCGCGCCCATCACGCGCGAGATGTTGGCCGACACTTCTTCCTGGTCCACGGCGCCGCGCTTCCCCTTCTTCTTGCCGCGCGGCTGCGCCGACGACTGCTGCGCGCCGGACGGACCACCGCCACCCGGCTTGCGCGCCATCTCGTCCCGGCGCGGCGGCAGCCCAACGGCTCCTCCCGGCGTCGCCGATGCAACCGGACGCGGACGCTCGAAGCCGCCTCCCTGTCCCGGACGCGGACGCGGCGCACCCGGCACGACCGGACGCGGGCGCGGACGCTCGGGTGTTGCCGGTCCCGAGGAGTAGGTCTGCTGCGGATACGATACCGGGGCCGAGGGCGCCACCGGCGGCGGCGTTGGCACCGCGACGACTGGCGTTGGCGGGGTCTCGACGCGCGGGCGCGCCTCCTCCGTCGTGGTCTCGGCCGTGGCCGCTGCCTTCTCCGCTGGCTCACGCACCTCGTCCACCGACTCCACGTGCTCGACGGGGGCGGTTTCGGGCGCCCTCGCAGCAGGTGCGGTCTCGACGACAGGCGCCACGACCACTTCGGGGACGAGTGCGGCGGCCGCCTCGGCCTCGTGCGCAGTCTCGGACGCCTCGGCGGCGGCAGCGGCGGCGGCGACATCAGCGGCACGACGGCGACGGACGCCGCCCTTGGCAGCGGCGTCGGTGGCGGCGTGCGCCGCGCTGGCCACCGGTGCTGGCTCCACCTCGGTGACCGCGGGGGCGGCGACGGTCGGAGCGGTCGTCGTGGCCGCTGGCGCTCCCTTGCGGCGACGAGTCGTCGCCGCCGGGGCGGCCGCGGGCTTCTCCTGCCGGGCGCGCTTTTCCCGTTCCCAGCGCGCGCGGACGCGCGCGACCTGGTCGTCCGTCAGCACCGTGAGGTGACTACGCACGGGAACGTCCATGGAACGAAGCATGCCGATCACTTCGTCCGCGGAGATCCCGAACTCCCCTGCCATGTCGTGTACGCGAAGCTTGCTCAAACGATCCTCCTAGCGGACCCGTGCCGGGCCCGTGTTCCCTGCCTCTCCCGCGCCGCACAGCGCGAGGACTCCCGACGCCAGCCCGCGGTCAGTGACGCCGACCACCGCCGTGGCCTCACGACCCACGGCGTGTCCTAACGACTCCGCCGACGGTCCCTCGATGATCCGCACCCGTCGCGCCTCGAGGAGCGGCACGACCTTGTCCAGCGAGTGCCGCGAGGCGTCAGGTGCAACGACCGCGACGACCACCAGTCCCTTCTTCACCGCGTCCCGCACGCGGTCGACACCGACCACCGCGCCACGTCCGCGCACGCCCAAGCCGAGGAGTCCCAGCAGGCGGCGATGATTCACCGCCTCGAGCGTCACGCGGTCGCCCGCCGGTGGCGTTGCCACGTCAGGCGCCCGGCGCCGCCTCGCCGCCTCCTTCCTCCGTCGTCAATTCGTTCAGGATCGCCATGATCCGGTCGGCCTCTTCCGGCGCAATGCCGGGGAGCCGGAGGAAGTCCTCCCGCTCCAGGTCGATGATGTCGTTGAGCGTACGGTAGCCCCCCTCTTCCAGGATGGCCACCGTGGCCGGCGGCATCCCGCCGAGCTCGGACAACTTCACGTCGGCCGCATCCTGCTCCTCGGGGAGCGGATTGAAGATCGGCCCCTCGCTGCGTTCCAGCCATTCGCGGCTGGAGTAGAGGTCGATCTTCCAGCCGGTGAGCTCCGAGGCCAGGCGCACGTTCTGCCCGTTGCGTCCGATGGCCAGCGAGAGCTGGTCCTCGTCCACCACCGCCTGGATCGCCTTCCCCTCGGGATCGGAGAAGACGCGCGCGACCTTGGCCGGCGCGAGCGCCAGCTTGGCGAAGCGTTCCGGATCGGCCGACCACGGCACGATGTCGATGCGCTCGCCGCTCAGCTCGTTCACGACGGCCTGCACGCGTGCCCCCTTGAGCCCCACGCACGCCCCCACCGGATCGATGGAGTCGTCGCGCGACCAGACGGCGATCTTGGTACGGCTCCCCACCTCGCGCGCCGCGGCCCGGATCTCGACGATCCCCTGCTGGATCTCGGGGACCTCGAGCTTGAAGAGCGCCTTCACGAAGAGCGGGTCGGCACGGCTGAGGATGAGGCGCGGCCCCTTGGGCGTCTCCTCCACGCGCTTGAGCACCGCGCGGATCGGGTCGCCCTGGTGGTAGTGATCGCGATGGTTCTGCTCGCGGTAGGGCATGATCGCCTCCGCCTCGCGGAACTTGTTCAGCATGATCACCAGCTTGCCGCGCTCGATCTGCTGC
>CAZVDJ010000663.1:0-3055 GCA_964626245.1 uncultured Gemmatimonadaceae bacterium | reverse complement strand
TTCACGGCAGGGACACGGAAATGGAACTGATGCGGAGCAGGGCATTGTCCGCATGAAGGCCGTGCTGGGGACCGGTTACGACACCAACCAGCTTTCCGCGCGCGCCAATATCTACGCCGGCCTGGCCAACCGCCTCCTGGGGGAGCTCACCTGCAACGCGGTGATCGACGGCGGTCCGTCGGAGGATCACAAGGTGCACTTCGCGCGCGCCGACGCGCAGTTCACCGAGGCCATCCGCATTGCCACGGGTCTCACCGGCACCATCCGCGACTCGCTCCTGCGGGTGGCGTACGGCGGGCGTGCCTCCGTGCGTGCCTGGCAGGGGAACTGGGCGGCAGCGGCCACCGACGCACAGCAGGTGCCCACGGCCTACACCTTCGTGGCGCCGTTCTCCACCAACACCGCCGGCGAGAACAACGACCTGGCCTTCGAGACCACCACGCGCTCGGAGTTCACCGTCTTCAACACCTACTGGGCCACGGTGCGCGACCCGCGCGTGCCGTGGGACACGGTGCGGACCACCAGCGGGGCGCTGGCGGTGGGGCAGGACGGGCGCACCACCTTCTTCCGGCAGCGCAAGTACATCAACCTCGCCGCCGACATCCCGATCGTGAAAGGAACGGAGATGCTCCTGCTGCGGGCCGAGGCCGCGCTGCGCAACAACGACGTGACGGGCGCGGTGACGCTGATGAACCAGGCGCGCGCCTTCTATCACACCACCGCCACTCCGCTGCCGGCCCTCACCGGGATCACGACGGCGGCGCAGGCGTGGCCGGTGCTGCAACGCGAGCGCGGCGCCACACTCTGGCTGGAGTCGCGCCGCCTGTGGGACCTCCGTCGCTGGAATGCGGAGACCGGGGCGGCCAAGAACACCTTCCTCGACACGCGCGACAAGTGCATCCCGATCTCGCTGAACGAGGTGCAGTCCAACCCCAACCTGCGCTCGTGACCCGCGCGCAGGGAACGGGGCAGGGAGTGGGGGCATGACACCGGCTGGTCTCATGGCGACGGCGACAGGGGGCGGCGCGCGGATGGCGCGACGCCCCCGGTTGCGCCTGACGGCAGCGCTCGTGGGCGTGGTGCACCTGTGCTCGGCGTGCTTCACGTACGTGCCGGCGCGCACCGCCCCGGCGCGCGGCGCGCCCGTGCGCATCGAGCTCACCGACGAAGGGCGTGTCGCGCACGCGGCCACCATCGGGCCCGGGGTGCTGCGCGTGGACGGCACGCTCAAGGACCTCTCGGGCGATCGCTACGTGGTGGACGTGGCCAGCGTCACGCCCATTCGCGGACCGGCGCTCCCCGTCAGCGACATCAGCGTGACGCTCGGCCCGCGCGATGTCACCGACGTGCGCGTGCGCGCAATCTCGCGGAAGCGCACCGCCATCACGGTGGGGACGGCGGTCGCCATCGTCGTCACCTTCCTGGCCACGAAGGGCTTCCGCGCGGGAAGCACACCCCCCGAGGGGCCACCCGGCAGCGGTGGTCCCGATCAGTACCGCGGGGTGGGGAGCGGACGATGAGGACCCGGGCGTGGCGCTGCACGCTCGGCGCGGCGATGCTGGCGGCGGGCGCATGCGGGGGGGATGGCTCGGCGCCGGGCGGGCCCGGCGGCGGGTCGGCGTCGTTGCTCCTGACGGTGAACGGCCTCACCACGCTCGACCCGGTGCGGCAGGGGCGCTACGAGGCCTGGGTGATCGACGCGCAGGGGTCGGCGGTGTCGTTAGGGACGCTGGCGCCCGGCGTGGATGGCGGCGCCACGCTGCGCGTGCCATTCCCCGCCGCGCCCCCGGCCAGCCTCCTCGTCACCGTGCAGAGGCCGCGCGACGCGGTGGGGACCCCCTCTCCCCAGCACCTGCTGCGCGGCGAGTGGCGGGGGGCCCGCGCCACCCTGGGCGTGGAGGATGCGCTCACGCGCGGCGGCCAGGCCATCAAGCAGGTCCCCGGCCAGTTCACGATGTTCAGCCCCAGCGACAACCACATGAACGGCTATCCGTCGTTCGAGGAATGCGGGGTCTGGCTCTTCAACATCGCGCCCAGGCAAACCCCGCAGAATGACCAGTGGGTGCGCCTCACGCCGCTGGCGCCGGGGTGGACCTACGAGGGATGGATGGTGCGCGACCACGGAACCCCCGCCGCCATCTGGCTCTCCTACGGCAAGTTTGTCCCCGACCAGTCCGGGGCCGTCGCCTCGCGCGACGACACCGGGTGGGGGCCGTATTCCGGCGTGACGGACTTCGCCACCGCCGGCGAGGAGGAGTTCCCCGGCGATGACTGGTTCTCCAACCCGTTAGGCTTCCCCTTCCCGTCGGTGCTCACCCTCCCGCTCGACCTGCGGGAGAAGAACGCGCAGGGACAGGTGCGCTGGTCGCACGTCATCTCCATCGAGCCCGTGACCGACAAGGGCGAAGCGTATGGCAGCGAGCGCCCGTTTGCGGTGCAGCCGTATCGTGACGGCTTTGGCGATGGCGGCCCGGGCATTCCGCGCACGATCACCTTCCGACCGGAAGGCGTTCCGCGCGGGGAGGCCGTGCGCCAATGAACGCCGGCCGCACGCGAGACGCATCCCTGGCCTGCGCGGCGCTGCTGCTCGTGACCGCCGCGTGCGCGGAGCCGAGCACCGCCCCCGCGCTCCCGGGCGAATCGGCGGCGGCCACGTGGCCCACCTTCGTGCTTGCGCGCGCCGATGCCTTGCGCCCCCTGGCCCCGCCCGCCGACGGCACGCCGCAGGCGGCGCTCGAGCTGCAAGCGGTGCAGGAGGCGCAGCGCGCCGCGAGCGCCGCGACCGACTCGATCGTGCGGCTGCACGACGGCGACCCGAGCTCGCTCTGGACGCGCACCGCCGTCGACCTGCTGGGCTTCTACTGGACCATCCTCCCCGACGTCCGCATCGCCACGCCCGCGCGCTCGGCGCGGCTCATGGCGCTGTTGCACGTGGCGGTGCACGACGCCGTCATCGCGTCGTGGGACGCCAAGTGGGCCTACAAGCGACGTGCCCCGGCCCGTGGCGCACCGGGCGTGCGGGCGCTCGTCCCGGTGGGCGATGTGCCGAGCTATC
>CAZVDJ010000662.1:0-3056 GCA_964626245.1 uncultured Gemmatimonadaceae bacterium | reverse complement strand
GGGTCATCGCTTCGTGGAGTCGTACCCGGGGTCGCCTGGCATGGGCGGGCCGTCGGGGACGCGGAACTTGATGGGAAAGAGCACCGGGAACGGGATCGCCTTGCCGTCCCGGATGGCGGGGCGAAAGACGAGCTGCCTGCTCCCCTCCAGCGCCGAGGTGTCGAACGCGGCCAGCTGCGCGTGCTCGTGGATCCGCGTCGATTCGGGCACGGGGCGCCCGAACTCGTCCAGGTACAGCCGCAGCGTCACGTTGTCCTGGATGCGCTGGATGTACGGCCCCGGCGGGTAGGCAAACGGGAGCGAGTCGCCGATGAAGACGGGGAGTGAGTCGACCGCGGCGGCCGCGGCGGGCGCTCCCCGCTCGCCACGTGCGCAACCCGCGGCCATCGCCAATCCGAGGGCGAGCGCGGGCACGGGGTAGGAGCGCATGCGCCGCAATCTACTCCCCGTCGCGCGCCAGGCGCGCCAGCTCGTCCAGTAGCCGCAGCGCCTCGAGCGGTGTCAGCTGGTTGGCATCCACCTGCTTGAGTCGCACTACCGCCGGATGCGGTTCCACGACGAACAGCGAAAGCTGCGGCGCCGCGACCTGTTTGGTTCCGCCCTGGGCACCCCCCTCCCGCCTCCCGTCTCCGGTCTCCCGTCTGCCCTCTCCCGTCTCACGTGCCAGTGCCTGCACCAGCTGCTCCCCCTCCAACAGCTTCAGCACCTCGCGCGCCCGCCGGATCACGGCCTCCGGCAATCCTGCCAGCCGCCCCACCTCGATGCCGTACGAGCGGTCGGCGCCGCCGGGCTGCAGCCGATGGAGGAAGAGCACCTGGTCGCCCACTTCGCGCACCGCGACGTTGAAGTTGCGCACCGCCGCCAGTTCGTCGCTCAGCTGCGTGAGCTCGTGATAGTGGGTGGCAAAGACCGTCTTGGCGCCGGTGCGGTCGTGCAGGTGCTCGCTCACCGCCCACGCGATCGACACGCCGTCATACGTGGACGTCCCGCGCCCGATCTCGTCCAGCAGCACCAGCGAGCGTGCCGTGGCGGTGTGCAGGATGGCGCTCGTCTCGGCCATCTCCACCATGAACGTGGACTGCCCGCGCACCAGGTTGTCGCTCGCCCCCACGCGCGTGAAGATGCGATCCACCACTCCCACGCGCGCGCGGGCCGCCGGCACGAAGCTCCCCACCTGCGCCAGCAGCACGATGAGGCCGATCTGCCGCAGGATGGTCGACTTGCCCGCCATGTTCGGCCCGGTGAGGATGACCAGCCGCGCCGGCTCCGTCAGCTGCACATCGTTGGGGATGAACTTGTCGCGCGGCATCATGCGCTCCACCACCGGGTGCCGCCCGCCCACGATCTCCAGGTCGTAGCCGGTGGTGATCTCCGGGCGCGCATACCGCTCGGTCGCGGCCACCTCGGCCAGCGTCGCCAGCACGTCCAGCTGCGCCGCCAGGCCCGCCGCGTCTTGCAGCCGGCGGATCGCCACCCCCACCCGCCCGCGCAGCGCCTCGAACAGCTCGCGCTCCCGCGCCTCGATGCGCTCCGTCGCCGTCAGCACCTTCTCCTCGTACTCCTTGAGCGCCGGCGTCACGTAGCGCTCGGCGCCGGTGAGCGTCTGGCGCCGCTGGTAGTCGCCGGGGATCAGGTGCTTGTTGGCGTTGGTGATCTCGATGTAGTAGCCGAAGACGCGGTTGAAGCCGACCTTGAGCGACTGGATGCCGGTGCGTTCGCGCTCGGCGGCCTGGATGTTGGCAATGGCGTCGCGCCCGCCGTCGCGCAGCGCGCGCAGGTCGTCCAGCGCCGCGTCCACCCCGGGACGGATCGCGTCCTCGTCGCCGATCGCGACCGGGGCCCGCTCCACCAGCGTCGCGGCGATGTCGTCGGCCAGGTCGGCGCACGGGTCCCAGCGCGTGGCGATCCCTGCCAGCGATCCGTAGTCACCCAGGTGCGCAACGGCCGCCGCCACGCGCGGCAGTCGCGCCAGCGACCCGCCTAACGCGCCCAGCTCGCGGGGCGTCGCCCGCCCCGACGCCACCTTGCTCGCCAGCCGCTCCACGTCGCGCACGCCATCCAGCGCGTCGCGCAGCGCGCTGCGGGCCAGCCCGTCGTGCACCAGCGCCCCCACCGCGTCCAGCCGCGCATCGATCGCCCCCTTGTCCAGCAGCGGCGCCAGCAGCCACTGCCGCAGGAGCCGCGCCCCCATGGGCGTCTGCGTCCGGTCCAGGACCCCCAGCAGCGTCCCCGCGCGCTCGGCCGAGGCGCGCCCGTTGGGGTGGTCGCTCTCCCCGCGCAGCGATTCCACCAGCTCCAGGTTGCGGCGCGTCATCTCGTCCAGCGGCATCACGCCGCCCCCCTGCTCCAGCGTGGGGCGCGCCAGGTGCGGAACGCCCGCCGGCTGCAACTCGCGCACGTACTTGAGCAGGGCGCCGCCCGCCCCTACCGCGGCCGCGGCCTCGCTCCCCATCCCCAGCCCCTCCAGCGAGTGCACGCCGAAGTGCCGGGCCAGTTCCTCACGCGCCAGGTCGGGATCAAACTCCCAGCCGTCGCGCTCCGTGACCAGCGCGCCGTCCGCGTGCAACGCTGCCGCCGATGCCCCCACCAGCGACGTCCCGCGCGCGACCAGCACTTCGCGCGGCGCAAAACGCGCCAGCGCCGCCCCGGCATCGCGCGCGGGCGACGCCACCAGGTGAAAGGCCCCGGTCGACACGTCGGCCGCGGCAATGCCGACCGTCTCTCCCACCCGGTGCACGGCGCAGAGGAAGTTGTTGCGCGTGACGTCCAGCAGGTCGTCGGCAAAGGCGGCGCCCGGCGTGATCGTCTCCACCACTTCGCGCCGCACGATCCCCGTGGCCAGCTTGGGATCCTCCACCTGTTCGCAGATGGCGACGCGAAAACCCTGCTGCACCAGGCGGCGCAGGTAGTCGTTCACCGCCTTCACGGGAACGCCCGCCAGCGGCACATCCGACGCACCGCCGTTGTTGCGCGAGGTGAGCGTGAGCCCCAGGACGCGCGAGGCCACCTCCGCGTCCTCGAAGAACATCTCGTAGAAGTCCCCCATCCGGAACAGC
>CAZVDJ010000661.1:0-3059 GCA_964626245.1 uncultured Gemmatimonadaceae bacterium | reverse complement strand
GCCAGCACGAAGCCGGATTCGTCGTGGCGCGCGTACTCGCTGTCCAGGTTCATCTCCTGGGCATAGCCGGCGGCATCGGCCGCCCGCATCAGGACCGGGAGGACACGCGTCTCGTAGTCGAACGGCATGGGAATGTGCGCGAAGACGGGCGACGCCCCGTTCCCCTCGATCATCCGCACCACGTCGCGATAGGCCCACGACAGGAGGCGCGGCGTCTCGGGCGACAGGCGCTGCAGCGCTTCATCGCGCAGCATCCCGCGCCGGATTCCCGCCGCCTCCACTGCCGCGGCGATGGTGTCGGGGAGCGCGCCAAGCTGCCGGCGCTCCATGAACTGCAGCACGTATTCGGTCACCTGGCGCAGCTCCTTGCGATGGCCGACGATGATGACCACGTCGGGCGCGAAGGCGGCGATGCGCCCCGCCTCGATGGCGGCCCGCTGCTGCTGCGCGGTGAACGCCGGGCCGGCGAAGTTGAGGATCTCGACCCGCGCGTAGCCGTTGGCCGGCGCCCATTCGCGCGTCAGGCGGTCCTCGAGCACGTTCTCGAAGGTGAGCGAGTCCACGACGCCGCTCCCCATCACGTACGACTGCCCGAGGATGGCCATGCGCAAGACGCCGGCAGGCTTCTCCCGCGCGTACGTCCGGTCGCGCAAGCCGTCGGCATTGATGGTGAAGGGGGCGCCCAGGAACTGCACCTGCTTGCCCGGGACGAGCTCCTTGAGACGGGCATCGCGCGTGTTGCGCTCGGCGCCGAGCTCGCGCAGCGTCTTCCACTCGGCAGGACGCCGGGCGTAGAGGCTCCAGAGCTCGCCACTCACCGTCCCCACGCCTTGCAGCTGCTCGTAGTAGCCGCGCTGCAGCTGGTCTTCGTCGCGCGGATTCAGCTTGGTGGTGCGCACGTTGGCCAGCACCGCGTGCACCGGCTGGGGCATCCACCCCGCGCCCAGCGTCCCGCCACCGATCGCCACGCCGGCCAGCCCGGCCATGGACATGCCGCGGCCCAACAGCCCGCCGCGCAGGCGCGACCCCGTGAGGTGAGCAAAGCGCAACAGCAGCACGGCCACGGCGCCCAGCAGCGACAGGAAGCCCACCGTGCGCGCCACGTCCACCGGCCGCACCGTGATTCCGCGGACCATTGCCCAGAAGACGCCCAGGCTCGGGGCAGTCCAGAGGGTCCAGAGGGCGCAGAGGAAGGTGAAGGCCAGCGCAACCTGCACGCCGTGGCGCACGAGCTGGCGCGCGCTGAGCCTGGGCGTTCCCACCGTGCGGGCGCGGCCGTGCTTGGATTCGTACAGCGCCGTGGCCACGACGCAGGCCCCCAGGACGCCCCAGTACACCGCGTCAGGACCGGAGAAGGTCCACTTCCCCAGGATCCAGAACCACTGGTACCCGTGGAAGAGCCACGTGGTGACGAAGACCGCCACCGTGGCGCCGATCATGGCCACCCGGTCTCCCTGCGCGCGCATCAGGCGGAAGTACAGCGGCATGTAGAAGACCTTCTGCATGAAGTCCTTCCAGTAGATGTTGATGCGCCGCCAGAAGTCGTTCACGCTCGAGGCGAGGTAGAAGAAGCGGTGGGTCTCGGGGAGGCGGAAGCCGAACAGGTGCAACAGCCCCACCACCAGGTGGAACTGCCCCGACACCCGCAGGTAGAGCCCGTAGTTCGCCACGGCATACTGCAGCAGGTCGCTGCCGGTGCGCACATCCACCGGGGACATCACGAAGTACTGGTAGACGAGGCGGTACAGCACCAGGTGCGTGAGCCCGCGCGCGATCCAGTTGATCCCCTCGCGGTAGATCTCCACCGCCGGACGATCGTACCAGGTGCGGCGGAAGGTGGCGAAGTCGATGACCGGGAAGAGGGGGAACGCCACGTTCGGGAAGCAGAAGAAGTACGCCAGGCGCTGCTCCCACGTCGTGCGTTCCTTGGCGTGCGCCAGGTCGTACATGTACACGATCAGGCGGAACATGAACATCGACCCGAGGATCGCCCAGATCGTCGCCGGGAACGGCGTGGGGAGGAAGCGCGCCCGCATGCTTCCGAGGACCACGGCCGCCAGCAGCAACAGGGCGATGCGCCCCCACCGCGGGACGGGGAGGTGACAGGTCGCGATGAGCCCGAGCCCGATGGCGATGAGCCAGGTGCCGCCGGCCACGCCGAAGACCCACCAGATCACCCCCAGCGACAGGAGGGCGAAGAAGCGCAGCCGGTGGGCGGGGGGAAGGAAGTGATGGACGAACGCGCCCAGGATGGCCGCCGGCGCCACGCGCGCGTAGAAGACGGGCCCCTCGATGCGCAGTCCCCAGGCCAGCGCGAGCAGCAGGAGCGCCTGCACGGCCAGCCACCCGAGCTCCACCGAGAGGGTGCGCGCGCTGGCGACCACGCCGCCCGGGGCGTTGGCCCCGGCGGCCGCACCGCCCGCACGACTCACCCCCGCGACGGCCATTGCCCGTGCCTCAGGACGCCTGCTTGGCGCGCACGAGTTCCGCGATCTGCCGGATGGAATCCAGGTGATCGGCGCTCGCCTCGTGAGCTGCAATCTCGATCTTGTACTGGTCCTCGAGGTGCGTCACCAACCGCACCGTGGCCAGCGAGTCGAGGATCCCGGCCGAGATGAGCGCGGTGTCGTCGGTGAGTTCCGACGGATCGGCCCCGGGGAGGAAGGCCTCGAGGAGGTACGACTTGACGGCGGCGGCGATGGGATCAGACATGGCAGGCGGCGAGGGGGCGCTGGGGTGGAGGGGGAACTGGGACGAGGCGGCGAGGCGCGGGTCCGGCGAACCAGGCGGAGGAGTCGGCGCGGCAGGTCGGGGCCCCCCGCGCCAACGGTGGTACGAACCCCCAACCGGCGGCGATGGGGTTGCGCGATCCGTTTCTGATGTCGTCGGTGGCGCGCGAGCTGATGACGTTGAGCAGCCACACGATTCACCACTTCGCTTTGATCGCGATGACGCTGCGGGCGCATGGGGTGGCGGTGGAGGCGAGCTTTGGGGTTGCGCCTTCGACGCTTTCGTACCATGCGCGGCGGGTGGGGAGCGCAGGGGCGGCGAACGCAGAG
>CAZVDJ010000660.1:0-3065 GCA_964626245.1 uncultured Gemmatimonadaceae bacterium | reverse complement strand
GTATCGCACGCTCGGCTCGCGGACTCCGGGGGGCTCCAGTATCCCGTGCCCGACGCCACGCACGGCGGCACCGACTTCCTGTTTGCCGACGAGTTTCCCACCGGTGATGGCAAGGCGACGTTTCATCCAGTGGAGTTCCTGCCGCCGGCGGAACTTCCGGATGACGAGTATCCCTTCCTCCTGAACACCGGGCGGCAGATGTACCACTGGCACACCGGAACGATGACGCGACGGTCGTTCGCGCTCGATGCCCGGGAGTCGTCTCCGATCGTCGAATTGCACCCGGACGACGCGTCCTCGATGGGCGTGTCCGACGGCGAGGTGGTGCTGGTGGCGTCGCGTCGCGCCGAGGTGACCATCGCCGTGCGGCTGTCGGAGCGCGTGGCGCGCGGGCAGGTGTTCATTCCCATGCACTATCGCGAGGCGGCGGCCAACCTCCTCACCAACCCGGCGCTCGATCCGGTGGCCCACATTCCGGAGTTCAAGGTCTGCGCCGTGCGCGTGTCACCCGTACCTCAGCCCGTCTCGAGTGCGACATGAGGGGGGTGCTAGCGTTCGCCGAGGCGGCGCGTCATACCAGTGACGATGTCGCGACGCCCGACGGTCGCGACGGCCCACTCGCCCCTCACGAACCTGCTGCCATGCGTTCGACCTCCATACGCCTTGCCCGCACCCGCACGATCGGCGCAGTGGTACTGCTCGCCCTCACGGGCGCAGCCTGCGGCTCCATCGTCGAGAACGACCGCGCGGCAGAGTCCCGGCTCTCCGGCAGCGAGACGATGCGGCTGCAGCTGTCGCGGACGTCGGCGACCGAGGGCGAGCCGCTGCCGCTGACGGTGACGCTCACCAACACCACCTCGGCGAACATCTCGTTCGAGGGGAACACCTGCCCCCACAACGTCTACGAGGTGGAGGACGCCGACGGCACGCGCATCGATCCGCGCATCGAGCTGATCCTGTGCGCCGCGGTCACGATCCCGACCACGTTGACGCCGGGGCAGTCGAAGAGCTGGTCGCTGGAGTGGAACGCGGCGCGCTATGCTCCCTCGAAGGTGCACCGGCCGGCGGGGGCGCAGCAGGTGCGCATTCGCGCGCGCTACTGGGTGAACCGGGCGGAAGTTTCCAGCCCGTGGCAGACGGTCACGGTGCAGCCGGCGCGATAGCGGCGACCAACTCGGCCCTTCACGGCGGCGATCGCCCGACCGCCGCCGCACCATCCCACGCTGCCTCACGCGGAACTGGCACCTCCGCGTGAGGCGCTGCATTGTTCGGGCATGGATCTGGGACTCAAGCACAAGGTCGCGCTGGTCACCGGCGCATCGAGCGGACTCGGACTGGCGATCGCGTCCGAGCTGAGCCAGGAAGGGGCGCGCGTGGTGATGGTCGCGCGCCGCGCGGACGAGTTGAAGCGTCACGCGGAGGCGCTGCGAGAACAGACGGGCAATCCCGTGTTGGCAATCGCTGCGGATGTCGCCGATCCGGCCGCCCCCGCCAACGTGGTGGCGCAGGTGGAAGAGGCGATGGGGCCCGTCGACATCCTGGTGGCGAACGCGGGTGGTCCCCCGTCGACGCTCTTCGAGGGGACGACCGAAGCGCAGTACCAGGCGGCGCTGAACGTCAACCTGATGGCGTCCATTCGCCTGGCGCATGCGACGGTGCCGGGCATGCGTGCGCGACGATGGGGGCGCGTCCTCTTCCTGACGTCGATGGCGGCGAAGATGCCGATCCAGGGCCTCATCCTGTCGAATACGGCGCGTGCCGGCTTGCTGGGGTTTGCCAAGACGCTGGCCAACGAGGTGGCGAAGGACGGCGTGCTGGTGAACACGGTGATGCCCGGACACTTCGACACGGCGCGCGCGATCGAGTTGGCGCAGATGCGTGCGAATCGCGAGCAGCGGCCGCTGGACGAGGTGCTCGCGGCTCGTCAGGCGGGGATCCCGTTGGGACGCTCGGGCGATCCGCGCGAATTCGCCGCGGTGGTCGCCTTCCTGGCCAGCGAGCGCGCCTCGTTCGTCACCGGCACCGCGATCCAGGTGGACGGCGGTCAGATCTCGTCACTGCTGTGATGAGAACCGGAGAAGTCGGGAAGACGAGAGCGGCGGCTTGATTGGGGGGTGGCGCCGGGGTTGATTCAGGCGCGGCGGGGGGACGGCGCATTCGGTGCGCCCGATGCCCGCCGCCTCCTTCTTCCTGCCCCTCCTCTCGTGCGCGCGCTCGTCAAATCAACGGCCGGTCCCGGCTTTACGCTGAACCACGTCCCGGAGCCCTCGATCCGCGACGACGAAGTGCTCATCAAGGTCCGCCGCGCGGGCGTCTGCGGTACCGACGTGCACATCTACGAGTGGGATGACTGGGCGAGCGGTCGGTGTCGTCCGCCCTTCACCGTGGGGCACGAGTTCGCCGGGGACGTGGTGCAGGTGGGGTCACTGGTGCGCGACGTGGCGGTGGGCGACCGCGTGACTGCCGAGGGACACATCGTCTGCGGCCGCTGCCACCTGTGCCGCACGGGCAACGCCCACGTCTGCCCGAACACCAGGATCATCGGGGTGGATCGCGACGGCTGCTTTGCCGAGTACATCGCGATGCCGGCGACCAACGTGTGGCATCTGGACGGCACCATCCCGTACGAAATCGGAGGCATCCACGACCCGATGGGGAACGCCTTCCACACGGCGCTGCACGGGACGGAGATCCCTGGTGCGACGGTGCTCGTGACCGGGTGCGGACCGATCGGGATCTTCGCGGTAGGCATCTGTGCCGCGGCCGGCGCGTCCCGCGTGATCGCGAGCGACGTGAATCCGCGCCGCCTGGAGCTTGCACGAGCCATGGGTGCACACGATGCCGTGCACCCATCGGAGGTGGAGGCGACGGTCAAGCGCGCAACCGACGGACTTGGCGTGGACGTGGTGCTGGAGATGAGCGGCGTTCCGGCCGCGATCCACCAGGCCTTCAAGGAAGTTCGCCTGGGGGGACGGGTGCAGATGCTGGGCATTCCCGCCAAGCCGATGGAGGTGAACTTCGCGACCGAGATCATCTTCAAGGGGATCACCGTGTACGGCGTGATC
>CAZVDJ010000659.1:0-3068 GCA_964626245.1 uncultured Gemmatimonadaceae bacterium | reverse complement strand
GCGCCCGGTGGACACGCTGGCCCGCTACCTGGACAGCGCCCCGCGCGACGCCGCGCTGGTGCGCCAGGTGCAAGCGGCCCTGGCCGCCGACGCGCGGGCGAGCGGCCTCCCCCTCTCGGCGGCCGACCTCGCGACGATCCGCCGGTTCCACGACGAGTTCGCGCGCGACGGGCTCGCCCTCCGCTTCACGTCGCACGGGCGCTCGCCGCAGGCCTACTATCCCTCGCTGCGAGACCTGGTCGTCGCCCGCGACGCCGACGGTCGCCAGGGCTCGTACCTCGCCAGCGACGACGACTGGCGCTACCTCAAGGCGCTGCACGCGGCCAACCGCGTCATTCCCGTGGTGGGAAACCTTGCAGGATCCCGTGCGCTGGCCGGCATCGCCCGCGAGCTGCGCGCCGTCGGCGAGGTAGTCTCGGCCTTCTACACGTCGAACGTCGAGTTCTACCTGTGGGGCGATGGGAGCTTCGACGCCTTCGCGCGCAACGTCGTTGCGCTCCCCCGCGACGGGCGATCGGTCATCGTTCGCAGCTTCTTCAACCGCTTCCGCGAGCCGCATCCGCTGGCCGTCCCCGGCCACCAGAGCGTGCAGCTGCTGCATCGGCTGGAGGACTTCGCCGCGCGCGCCTCCGGCGCCGGGTGGCCGTCGTACCGCACCCTCGTGACGGCCGACGCGCGCTAGGGCCCGCCTAGGGCTTGTCGCGCTTCTTCTGCTGCGCGAGCAGCGTCGTGTCGATGCGGAAGGCGAACATCTGCTGCACCAGCTGCCGTACCTTGCGCCCGTCCATCACGGCGGAGCGAAAGCGCATCGCGGGGAGCGTGTTGCGCACCGACTTGGCAAAGTCCTCGTGCGTCGACGACAGGATCACCACGCTCGTGGTGTCGGCATAGCCGGTCGTGTCGACGATGTACTGCACCCCCACCGTCCCCTCGATGCGGCGCTCGAGCAGGTTGGGTGGGTACGGCGGCGCGGCGCTGTCGTCGTAGCGCGCGGCGGCGCTGTCCACCTCCAGCACCGTCATCACGCTGTCCGCCGACGGCGCGGGGGGCGGCGTTTCCTCGGCGGCCAGCTGGCTGCTCAGCTCCTGCAGCCCGGGACCCGGCTCCACCTCCGCGGTGCGAACCCGCGTGGCGTTGTCGTCGATCTTGGCGCCACCGTCGCCACCGCCGGCGTCGGGCGACACGAACGTGATGCGTTCCTGCTTTGGCCGAGTCCCGGCAATGCGGTCGCGCGGGATGAAGAACGAGACCGGGGTGAACGAGTTGGCCAGGTCCGACGGCTTCACCTGGTGCGTGGCTACCAGCGCCCCGCCGATGATCGCCGCGTGAAACACGACGCTGATGGCGTAGCCCTCGGCGGCGAGCAGGTAGCTCGCGCGGGCATTCGTTTCGAGCAGGCGGCGAAAGAGCATGGGGGGGTCCTCCGCTCAGTGAGGTCGGGTGCCCGACAGGCCGCGGGCGCGTCCATCACCTATGGTCAACATGGGGGGATGATTCTCACCAAACAAGTCGGGTGGGGCGAACGGTCCGGATCACGCTGCCAACGATGCCTACCGTCCGGTGAACTGCGCGGGCCGCTTCTCCAGGAACGCGCGGACCCCCTCCACCTTGTCGGCGCTGGCAAATGCCAGGAGATAGAGTCCGGTTTCCACGCGCAGCCCTTCGGCCAGTGGCGTCTGGAGCGCGGCACGCGTCGCCTCGCGCGCGGCCGCCAGCGCCACGGGACTCTTCCCGGCGATGCGCGAGGCCAGCTCTCGCACGCGGGGGCGGAGCGCGCCCGCGGCCACGACCTCCTGCACCAGGCCGATGCGCAGCGCCTCGGCCGCATCGATCGGTTCCCCGGTGAGGATCATCCGTAACGCGTGTCCGAGCCCCACCAGGCGTGGCAACCGCTGCGTCCCGCCGCCCCCCGGGATGATGCCAAGGTTGATCTCGGGTTGCCCGAACAGCGCGTGCTCGGCGGCCACGCGAAAGTCGCATGCCATCGCGAGTTCCAGTCCTCCGCCCAGGCAGTACCCGTTGATGGCGGCAATGACCGGCTTGGGGGAACGCTCGATCGCGTCCAGCGGCGACGGCACGCGCATGGCGCGGAACTGCTCGACCGGCGTGCGCGCCTCGAACTCTGCGATGTCGGCCCCGGCCACGAAGGCCTTCTCTCCCGCCCCGGTCACCACGATCACGCGAATCGACGGGTCGTCCAGCGCGCCCTGGAAGGCGGCCAGGAAGGCCTGGCGCACCGCCGTGCTCAGCGCGTTGCGCTTGTCCGGGCGATTGATCGTGAGCGTCGCGATGCCATCGTCGTGCTCCGTCAGCACCAACGCCGTGTCGCTCACCCTACCCTCCAACCACGACCGCGGCCTGCGGACGCCGCGCGTCGGCGGGTGTTCCCCAGCGCGAGACGCGGATCCCGCGCCAGCCGAGGAAGGCGAGGGTGATGAAGAACGAGACGTGCTTGATGACCGCCTTGAGCGCCGCCGACTGGAACGCTTCCGCCGCCTCCGGCTGGACCGCTGCCCTGAGCTGGAAAATGTCGAGCACGAAGAAGACCAGGAGCCCGATGCAGCACACCGCGACGATGAGGTTCACGATCGCCATCAGGCGCTGGAATCGCAGGTGCCCACCCAGGTGCGCCGCGCCGATGGCGAGCGCAATGCCCAGCAGCGGCGTGAGGAGAAAGCCGGAGAGCAGCCCCACCGATGCAAAGCGCCACTCGATGTCTCCGGGCCGCAGCGGGATGATGCTCGTGACGAAGTCCATGATCGGCGTCGCCACCAGGAGGAAGGCGAGCAGGTACAGCGGGGCGATGAGCGCCTCGGCGCCGTCGGGTCGCTTGTGACTCATGGGAAGGCTCCGTGCGGGCGAAACCGGTGAACGAACGTTCGTGCTGGCGACGACTCCACGGCGCGCCCGTCACGCGCGGGGATCACCCCACAATACAGAAGTGGGGGGGGGTGCGGGGCCCCGGGGCCCGGGTGGCAGACCACCGCGCGCCCGCGCCGGCGGGCGGGGTGGAGCGCCAGCTGGCGCAGCACGACGCACTGACCCAGCTGCCGAACCGGCGCCTGCTG
>CAZVDJ010000658.1:0-3069 GCA_964626245.1 uncultured Gemmatimonadaceae bacterium | reverse complement strand
ACATTCGCGGCGGGGTGCGCGTGAACATCATCCCCGACTCGGTGGAGTTCGGCGGGACGATCCGCGCCTTCCACGAGCCGACGCGCGACTCGATCATCACCAAGTTCAGGCGCCTGGTCACCGCGATGGCCGAGGCCAACGGGGCGACGGCGTCGATCACGTTCGAGCGCGGGACGCCGGTGACCTGGAACGACCCGGCGCTCACGGCGCGGGTGGTACCGTCGCTGCAGCGCGCGCTTGGGGCGGAGCAGGTCGTGGAGGGGTTGCCGACCACCACGTCGGAGGACTTCTCGCTCTTCCAGAAGGCGGCCCCGGGGGTCTTCCTCTTTCTCGGGGTCACCCCCAAGGGGACCGATCCTGCCAGGGTCGCGGCCAACCACTCGCCCCGCTTCTTTGCGGACGAAGGGGCCCTGGTTCCCGGGATGAAGGCGCTGGCGACGGTCACCCTCGACTACCTGACCACGCCGCCGGGCAAGCCGAAGATGTAGTCAGCGCGGCGCCTGCCCCCAGGCGCCTCGAGCCGTCAGCACTTCACCTGGCCCCGACCGGCAGCTGCAATCATCTCGGCGATGTCGACGAGCGTCTTGTGCCCCTTGTCCTGCTCGTACCACGACATCTTGTGCTCCAGGATGTCGCGGTCGCGGTCGGTGGCCCGGTGGGACAGCATCCACTCGCGCAGCTCCGTGGGACGCTCGATCCAGCAGCCGCGCTCCTGGTAGTTGGCGTCCAGGAGGATGACGGTCGGGGTGGCGCTGCGCCCGTCGGGGGTGCGATGCGCATCCATCACGGCACGCCCGACCGAGTTGTCCACGATGCGCAGCTCGATCCCCATCAACTGCTCCGCCAGGCGCGCGATGTAGGGGACGGTGTTCACCGAATCGGAGCACCCATCGACGGCGACGACGAGGAGCTTCCACGGCCCCGGGGCGGAGCGCGCCGTGGCGAGCACGGCGTCGGCCACCACGCCCCGCTGGTAGTTGGCCGCCCACTGCTCCTTGCGCTGGCGCGCCGCCGCCAGGAAGGCGTCCATCGTGACCCCGCCCTCGAAGAGCCGACGGTACGCGCTGTCTGGAATGGACGGCGAGGCGGCGACTGGCCCCGCGGGCGACAGGGTGCAGGCGGCGGCGAGCACGGCATGGACCAGGGCGTCGGCGAGCACGATCATATCACCTTCTCGGTGGGCGGGGCGTTGGCCGGCGTGCGCAGCATCGCGATGAAGAGCATCACGGCGCCAACGCTAACACCCATGTCAGCGACGTTGAAGATCCAGAACCGCAGGTCGCCCAGCCCGATGTCGATGAAGTCGACCACGCCGTGCACATGGCGCAGGCGGTCGACGAGGTTCCCCACGGCCCCACCACAAATGAGCCCGATGGCGGCCGCCTGCCAGCGATCGCTTGCATCCACCGTGCGCAGCGTGCGCAGGAGGACGATCAGGACGATCGTGGCCATGATGGAGAAGCCCCAGCGCGAGTACTCGCCCAGCGAGGTGCTGAAGGCGGCGCCGGTGTTGTAGGTGAGGGTGAAGCGCAGCACGTCCCCCACGATGTCGTGGGGGACGTGCCGGGGCTGCAGGGCGACCTCCGCAATGCGCTTGGTCACCACGTCGGCCACGACCACCAGGCCGAAGAGCGACCAGAACCAGCGCGCCTTGAGCGTCACGAGCCGACCGGCGAGCCGGGCGTCAGCGCGCTACCAATCGAGGCCGCGTCACTTCTTCTCGGTCAGCGCCTTGATCTCTGCCGGGAGCTCCAGCTCCTTGGCGTCGACGTTGTCCCACTCGAAGCCCTGCACCGTGATCACGATCTGCTGCCCCATCTGGTCGATGGTGGTAGTGGTGGCGCGCTTCACGCCGCCCCAATCCTTGTACGCGGCGTAGGTCTGGGTGACTTCCACCTCACCCATCGGCGTGGTGGACTTGGCCTGCGTCCAGACGATCATCCCGTCGGCCACCGAGAAGCAGTCGAACGACGTCTTCCCCGACTTCCAGGTGTGCTTGACCTTGTAGCACTCGGCGCCGCCGAGCGTGGTCTTTTCCACCGTCTCGCTGGAGACGATCGCCGGCGACTGCCGCGAATAGTTGGAGGGGTCGTTGTCCTCCTTGGCCGACGTCAGCGCCGCGCCCGTCATCAACGACGGCCCCTGCATGGGGTTCATCGTCCAGGCGACCTCGCCGTTGAACCCGGTGCGCATCTCCCCCATTCCCGGGATGTCGATGCGCGAGGCCATGAGGGAGGGATAGATCGTGACGACTTCCATCGTGGCGCTCATCCCCATGGCGGGGAGGTCGAAGGCCGCCTTCATGCGCGACGACTTGTGCCCCTTCCACCCTTCCGCGTTGGTCTCGCTCGCCCACTTGGCGATGAGGTCCTTGGCGGCGGGGAGGGACTGCGCGCCGGCCACGGACGACGTGACGGATACCGCGGCGACGGCAGCGACGGCCGCAACCGCGCGCGACAGGCGAGCGATGCGGATGGACACGTACGACATGCGAATGCTCCGAGTTGAGGGTGGACGCCGCCTGGCGCCCGAGCCAAAACTAACACCGCGAGGGCGTGCGGGGTCCGTGTCGCTTCCTACGGACGTCGGGCGGCGCGAGTTGCAGGCGCTCCCCCGGACCCGGGTCCCCGCACCGGGCTGGCGACTGCCGGGGTCCCCGCACCCGTGCCGGCCCGGCGCGGATGACGCCCCGCGCGAGCCGGTCAGCGACGCGACGGAGCGGTCGCCGACGAGGTCGCCGGGATGGCGGCCGTGGCCGTGCCCGAGTGCCTGAGCCACGCCAGCGCCGCCAGCAGCGGCTCGTCTCGCCCGGCCAGGAGCGCCGAGCGGCGCAGTGGGAGCAACTCGTCGGGCCGGACGCCGCGCGCCTCGATGCGCGCGCCGTTGGGGGCGGTGAAGTCGGCCACGACGTGCTGCATCACGTCGCCGTTGGGGAGCGGCGCCAGCATGGAGGGGAGCGCCAGGCCGGCGGTCACCTCGCCGAAGATGCGTGCCCGCCCAAGGACCTGGAGCCCGGCGGCGAAGATCTCGCTGGTGCTCACGGAGTGGTGGTCCACCAGGATCGCCAGC
>CAZVDJ010000657.1:0-3072 GCA_964626245.1 uncultured Gemmatimonadaceae bacterium | reverse complement strand
CGAGCTGTTTCGCGCGCATGTCACGCGGTACGTGCGCGAGCTGGAGCCCAGGTCCCTGCGCGTGCTGCGCGAGTCGCGCAGTGAGGTGCGCGGCGTGGTGGCATCTCCCTTCTCCGCCCTTCCCGCCGAATCGCTCTCGGCGCACGGCTACTGGCGCGCAGCCGAGGGGGGCGGGGCGCACTACTACGGCCCCGACGCCCGCGTCCTGCTCAGCGACGCCTTCCTGGGTGACCACTGCTTCCATGCCGTCAGCGGCAAGGCGGCGCGCGACGGCATGGTGGGGCTGGCCTTCACGCCGGTGCCGAACCGCCCGGTGCCCGACGTGACCGGCACGCTCTGGCTGGACGCGCGCACCTTCGAGTTGCGGCTGGTGGAATTCCGCTACGATCGCGTGCGCGAGGGGGTGGACCGCGACAAGGTGGGCGGCGAGGTGCACTTTGCGCGCCTGTCCAGCGGCGCCTGGATCGTGCAGCGCTGGCACCTGCGCGTGCCGCTGCTCGGCCGCCCGCGCGACCCGCTGGCCACGGAGGGGAGCGCCCCGTGGATCCTGGTGCGCCCCTCGCTCCTGGCGCTCAGCGAGGAAGGGGGAGTGGTGACCACCGACGAGATGCGCCCGCCCGATCGCCCGGCGCGCCTTGCCGGGGTGGTGCGCGACAGCGGCGGACGGCGGGCGCTCGTTGGTGCCACGGTGCGCCTGGCGGGGAGCGGTCGAGCGGTCACCGTCGACAGCAACGGGCGATTCGCCTTCGACAGCCTGGCGCCGGGAACGGCCACCGTGGTCGTGAGCACGCCTGGCTATGACTCGCTGGGGCTGGTGGCCGCCGATCAGTCGGTGACGCTGCGCAGCGGCGAGTCACGGCACCTGGCGCTCACGGCGCACGACGCGCGCGCGCTCACCACGCGGTTGTGCCAGGGGCGCGCAGCGCCGTGGGGGCGAGGCACGCTGCACCTGACGGTGCGCGATGCCGCCACCGGCGCTCCCCTCGCCGGGCTCGCCGCCAGCGCGCGGTGGATGAGCACCGCGGGACGTGCGGCGGGCGACTCGGTCCCGGCACAGCTCCTGGGGACCACCGACGCGCGGGGGACGGTGACGTTCTGCGAAGTGCCCTCGGGGCGCACCGTTACCGTCACCGTCCAGCACCCCGCCGGGGGGGCGGTCCCGCCGCAGGCCGTGGTGCTGGGCGCGCGCGAGGTGCGCCACCTGAAGCTGGCCGCCGGCGCGCGGCAACCTAACGAATGACCGTCCCCGTGGCGAAGTCGTACAGCGTCACCCGGCGCAGGCGGTAGTAGGCCAGCCAGTAACCGCGCAGCGACTGCAGGTACTGCTCCAGCGCCTGGTTCTTCTCGTTCTGCGCCAGGTACAGGTTGTCGATCCCGATGCGCCCGATGACGTAGCGATTGTAGGCCACCTCGAAGCGCTTGGCGGCCACCGTGTCGGCCTTGGCGGCAATGGCCAGCTGCCGGCGTGATTGCGCCAGCTGCAAGGCGCCGAAGTGCGCCTCCTGCGCCAGCTGCTCGCGGGCGCGGGTCGTGTTGGCCTCCACCCGCTCCTCGTCGGCGCGCGCCGCCTGGATGGCGTGCGAGCGCGCCCCCCACTGCACGATCGGCATCTGCAGCGCCAGCGAGAAGCGCTGCTGGTTGAGCAGGTCGCGGTACGCCGCGTTCACGTCGCCCGCGGTCTGGTTGAGCCCCACCACCGCCTGCAGCGTGGCCCCGATCCCGTTGTTCAGCCGTGCCTCGGTCACGCGACGCTTGGCCTGCACGGTCTCCAGCTCCTGTTCCAGCACCTGCGCCCGGTTGCGCAGCGCCTGCTGCACCGCCAGCACCGTGTCGGCCACCACCTCGGGAATCTCGGGCGAGACCACGATGTCCAGCGGAAGGTCGGGCCCCACGTTGAGCGCCAGCCGGAAGGCGGCCAGCGAGCGGTCGTGGTTGAGCCGCGCCTCATCGGCCGAGTTGCGCGCGCGCAGCAGTGCCAGCTCGCTCTGCAGCAGGTCGTTCTCCCCGATCTTCCCGACCTCGAAGCGCCCCTTGTTGAGCGTATACAGCGTGTCGTTGGTGGCGGCGTTGCGCGTGGCGTTGTCCAGCGCCAGGCGCGCCGAGTAGAGGTCGAAGAAGGCGTTGGTCACCGCCAGCGCCACGTCCTCGCGCGCCTCCAGGTACTGTCGCTCGGCGGCATCGGCGCGCAGCCCCTGCTCGCGTCCCTCCCAGCGGAAGAGGTTGGGGCGCAGGATGTCCTGCCGGATGCCCACGGCGAACGGGGTGGACGACCAGTTGCGGAAGTCGCGCTGCCCGTTGACCTCCAGTCGCGACAGCGACGACGAGACGAAG
Source organism: uncultured Gemmatimonadaceae bacterium (assembly GCA_964626245.1). Classification (GTDB taxonomy): domain Bacteria; phylum Gemmatimonadota; class Gemmatimonadetes; order Gemmatimonadales; family Gemmatimonadaceae; genus SCN-70-22. The sequence continues at coordinate 741 of CAZVDJ010000657.1, read as the reverse complement.
AAGTCGCCGCCGGTGAGCGGGAGGCGCTGGGACATGCGCAGGTCGAGCTGCGCGTTGGTCTGCTGCTGGGCCCGGAACTCGGTGCTGCCATCGGGCTGCACCACCGGGATGATGGAGCGGTTGTAGATCGGCAGGTCGCCCCCTAACGAGATCTGCGGCAGGCGGCGGGCAAAGAAGGCCCGGTCGCGCCCGCGCGCGGCGTCGCGCGTGCTGGCGGCCGCACGCGCCTGCAGCCCCTGCCGCTGGGCCAGGGCAATGGCGTCGGTCAGCGTGAGTCGCTGCTGCGCACCGGCCGGGGCGGCCGCCGTCACCGCCACCAGCACCCACGCGGCGACCTTCGTGGCGGCAGCGTGCGCCACTCGACGGCAACGACTGGTGCAGGGTCGCGTCATCATTCGTACCTCAGGCAGACGACGGGATCCTGCTGTGCGGCGCGATGCGCCGGCACGATCCCGAAGATGATCCCCACGGTGAAGGAGACGCCGAAGGCGACGATCACCGAGAGGGTCGACACGATGGTCCGGATTCCCGCCAGCTGCTCGATCCCGATCGAGATCCCCCCGCCCACGAGGATCCCGGCCACGCCCCCCACCACCGAGATCAGCACCGCCTCGCTCAGGAACTGCGCCAGGATGTCCTTCTGCGTCGCCCCCATGGCGCGCCGCACCCCGATCTCGCGGATCCGCGCCAGCACCGACGCCAGCATGATGTTCATGATCCCGATCCCGCCGACCACCAGCG
>CAZVDJ010000656.1:0-3074 GCA_964626245.1 uncultured Gemmatimonadaceae bacterium | reverse complement strand
TGGTTCGGCAAACCAAGCACCGTGGCGTCGGACATCAGAAAAATGCGCACCGCCGCCCCGAGCGACCGCAGCGCCCCCTCGATCTTGTCGATGACGAAATGCGCCTGCGCCGCCGGGTCGATCCCGCCGATGAGCTGGTCGCCATGCGACGCGGTCGTCCCCGATACCACGATCCGGTTGCCGCGCCGCACGGCGCGCGAGTAGCCGAACGCCCGCTCCCACGATGTCCCGCTCAGGCAGGTGCGGCGCCCATCGCTCCCCTGGGTCGCCAGGAAGGGTGACGGAAAGTCCTCCAGGTGATGGCTCAGGTCGCCCGACGCGGTGAGGAAGGGGGGCTTGCGGTACTCGTCGCCGCAGTCGCCGGGGATCATCGGCATGTCGTCGGTTGCGCCGGCAATCTCCGCGTGGTCCTGCGCCGAGAGGGTGAAGGAGAAGAGCCGGCGGTTGTCGTGGACGTGCGCACTCGCCCCCAGCCGAGCGCCGATGATCACCCCGGCAACGGACGGCTGCTCCAGTACCCAGCGCGACGCCACGTTGGCGATCGACACGTCATGGCGCCCCGCCACACGCTGCAGCACGCCGAGCAGTCGCTGGAGCGTCGCCCATCCGCCAGCTGCACGGATGAATCGCCCGTACTTCATCTGCGACCAGGTCTCGAGCCCCTCCCACTCGGGCTCAGGCGCGCCCAGCCAGCGCTCGGAGAGGAAGCCGCCCTGCACGGTGCCGTACGCCAGGAGCTGGACCCCGCCCGACTGGCACAGCGCCGTCATCGCACCGGCCGCGCGCCGGTCCACCAGCGAGAACGACACCTGGTTGGACACCACGGGAATGCCGCTCGCCAGCGCGATGCGCAGGTGTGCCGTGTCGAAGTTGGTGAGCCCCAGGTGCCGAATGAGGCCCTCGCGCCGCAGCTCGTCCAGGAAGAAGAGCGCGTCCAGCCAGCGCGGGTCGGCAAAGGTCCAGGCATGGAACTGCATCAGGTCGATGGTGCGCCCTTGCAGCCGCTCGAGCGCGCGCTCCACCGCCGCCCGCACCTCGGCGCGCGACACGGGGCCCGGCTTGGGGACCCACTTGGTCAGGAGTTGCACCTGTGTGCCGGGCGCCACCGTCGCGCGGAAGATCCCCGCCACCACCTCGGCCGATCCGTAGTGATCGGCCATGTCGAAGGTGGAGAAGCCGGCGTCCGCATACGGCGCCATGGCGCGCGCCGTGGCGTCGAGGTCAATGGTGCGGCCCCCGCGCTCGAGGTCGGCCACCTGCCAGAGCCCGGTGAGGACGCGGGAGATGCTGAAGCCGGGGGCGAGCTCGCGGCGTTCGACAGGGACGGTCATCGCATCAGCACGAGGTGTGCGTCACCCGCCCATCCCGGGCGGCGTAAAGCGTCCATCCACCGCCAGCCAGCCGCCATCGACAAACAGGCAAGTGCCGGTGACGTAGCTGGCGGCGTCGCTCAGCAGGAAGACCGTGGGCCACGCCATCTCGTCCGGTGTTGCCCAGCGCTGCAGCGCGCTCTTGCGCGCGTACGCGTCGTACCACTCGGCGTTGGCCTTGATGGGAGCGGTGAGCGGTGTCTCCACCACCCCCGGCCCCACCGCGTTCACCCGCACACCATGCGGCGCAAACTCGGCCGCCGCGGTGCGCACCATCTGCACGATCGCCGCCTTGGTCGCCGCGTACGCCGCCTGCCCGGGCTCCACCACCTGCGACCGGATGGACGAGAAGAGGACGATGCTCCCCGACCGCTGCGCGGTGAGGATGCGTCCCGCCGCCTGCAGCACGTGGAAGTTCCCCTGCACGTTCACCCGCACCACGCGGTCCAGCTCCTCGTCATCATACGCCAGGATCGGCTTGCGCACGTTGATGCTCGGCGTGCACACCACGGCGTCCAGGCGCCCCATGCGGTCGCGCGCCTGTTCCAGTGCGCGCCGCGTCGCCGCGCCATCGACGATGTCCACCGGCTGCGCGTGCGCCGGCGGGTGGCCACCCGTCACGGCCCACTCGCTGATGGACTGCGCGACACGCGCCGCTGCCTCGCCGTTCAGGTCCAGGCAGGCCACGTGGGCCCCTTGCTGCGCGCAGGCACGCGCCACCGCCTCGCCAATGCCCGAGCCGGCGCCAACGACCGCCACGCCCCGCCCGTCCAGCCGAAAGCGATCGTGCATCAGGCCGCCTCCCCTGCACCCTCGCGGGCCACCCGCAGGCGTTCGTGCAGCGTGTACATCAGCATCGCGATCGCCACCGAGGTCAACACCCCGGCCAGCGGCGGCGTGAAGCCGCGCACCCCGGCGGCGCCCGCCGTCAGCTGCATGGCGAGCATCACCACCAGCCCGCCGGCAATCGCCGCCAGTGCCTCCACCGCCCGGAAGCGCCGCACGAAGAGCCCGGCCAGCACGGGGACGAAGAGGCAGACCCCCAGCACGCTGTAGAAGAACGAGAGCGTCCCGATGATCGTCTGCGCCACCAGCGCCAGCGCGATCCCGGCCGCGCCGCCCGCCACCGCCGCCCAGCGCGCCACGCGCAGCACCTGCGCGTCGCTGGCGCCCGGCCGAAGGAACCGGCGATAGAGGTCCTGCGAGAGCGACGTGGAGAGCATGAAGAGGATGGCGTCGGCCGTGCTGACCTCGGCGGAGAAGAGCGCCGCCAGCCCCAACGCCCCCACCGCGACCGGCACGTCGTGCACCAGGAGCGTGGGGAGCGCAAGCTGGTCGCTCGACAGCCCCGGATGCGTGGCGCGCGTGATGATGCCCAGCAACGGCGGGACGAAGGCGAAGACCAGCAGCACCAGGGCATTGGCCGCCGTCCCCACACGCACCGCACGATCGTCGCGCGCGCCGAAGATCTTCTGCAGCAACCCGGGCGAGATGACGAAGGCCGGACCGAGCAACGCCAGGTACTTCCACCCCGAGCCCCCGTTCTCCCAGAAGCTCCAGAAGCCCGCATCCGGCGGTGGAGCGGTGGGCGTCCCGGTGTTCACCGCCGTCACCACCGCATCCCACCCGCCGGCGTTGCCCAGGGCGTAGGGGATGGCCGCGGCAAAGCCGGCCAGCAGCACCGTCAGCTGCAGCATGTTCACC
>CAZVDJ010000655.1:0-3077 GCA_964626245.1 uncultured Gemmatimonadaceae bacterium | reverse complement strand
GCCGCTTGGTCGTCGTATGCGAGACCCGACGGGTGCTCATGCGCGCCGGGCCACCGCGGCCAGCGTGGGCGCCACCTGCAGCACCGCCGTCCGCACCACCGGAAGCCGGCGCGCCAGGTGATACCCGCCGATCGCCGCATTCACCACGGCGGGGAGGCCAGCGCGCTGGCCTTCGGTGAAGCGCGGGAGCGACAGCCGCACACGCCCGAACCCCCCCTGCTTCAGCGCGTCCGCCAGCTCGCCAGGCGCAAAGAGGCGACGCCGGGGCATCACCTGACCCGTGCGCTCGGCATAGGCGCGCAGCGTCGCCGTGGAACGCCACCCGCCGGCCATGATGCCGAGGTGCGGGTCCGGGCCCAGTGAGCGCCGGTTGGGCGTGGTCAGCGCCAGGACGCCCCGCGCACAGAGCACGCGACGCGCATCCGCGATGGCCTCGTCGGCATCCGTCACGTTCTCCAGGACCGACTCCCCGGCCACCACGGCGATGGTGCCGTCCTTGAGCGGCAGCCGCTCGGCGTTGGCGCAGACCACCGGTAGGTCGATCCCCTGCTCGGCCGCGCGCCGGCGCGCCAGCACCAGCCAGCGCAGCCCCGCATCCACGGCCAGCACGGCACGACCGCGCGCCGCCAGCCCGATGGCCAGCGGCCCCGTCCCGCTCCCCAGGTCGACGTACAGCCCCGAGGCCGGCAGCGCCCCCCCCAGCTCCTCCCACGTGGCGAGCGTCGCCTGCGCGCGGTCGGCGGCCGCCAGCACCCCGTGCGTGAAGCGCTGCACCTGGTCGGCGGAGACCTTGTGGTTGCCCTCGTAGTACGAGGCGTAGAGCGGCGCGAAGGCCAGCTGATCCGCGCGCGCGGCCAGCCGGCCCGCTGCCTCCGCATCATCGGCAATGCTCAGGTAGGGATCACCGATGGTGCGCAAATCGGGAATGCCGCACGTCACCGGCCAGGTGGCGCCGCAGGTTGCACAGGTGAGCGCCGTGACGCCGGCGTCCACCAGCGTGCCGTGACACGCTGGGCAGGCGAGCCCCAGCGCGCTCCATTCGGCGGACGTGCGCCGCTGCTCGACGCGCACCGGCGCGCTCATCTCGCCCCCCTGAGGTAGCCGTCCAGTTCCCCGCGCGACCAGGCGATCGCGGCCATGCACAACGGGCGCCACGCCTCGCGCGGCACGCGCCCGGCAACCCGCCGGGCCTTCAAGCCGGCGCGCACGCGCCAGACGATCACCGCGGGCAGGAGGAGCGCCGTGGCCACCAGCCGCAGGCGCCCCGCCCATGGCACCCCCGCCACGCGCGTTCCGGCGTAGGTGCGCCCGTGCTCGCGGCGCTCGCCCAGCCATGCCGTCAGCTGCACCTCACGGTCCTCACGCACCACGAGCGCGGGATCGAGCACGGTGGGAACTCCGGCGGCCGCCAGCGCCCACTGCACCGTGGTCTCGTGGAACTCCTCTCGCCACGCGTGGGCCACGCGCTCCAGGTCCTCCCGGCGGTACGAGACGTTGCAGTCGGACGCCTGGCTGGCGGGCCCGGCCGGCAGCGGCGGCATGTAGCGGCCGTAGTCGAGCAGGTAGGCGGCCCACGAGAGCGCCGCCGCCGGCTCCGCCTTGTCGATCGCGCCGCCGATGACCGCCGCACGTCCCGCGTGCGAAGCGATGAGGCGGGCGCACCAGTCAGCGGCGGGAATGCAGTGATCCTCGGTGCACGCGATGAGCCGGCCGCTGCTCGCGAGCACTCCCACCGTGCGAAGCCTGGCGGGCGCGGCCATCTCCCCTCCATCCACCCACTGCGCCCACGGGAATCGTGCCCGCTGCCCCGCTGTAGGACCGTCGTCGGCACGGTGCGCCACCACCACCTGCACCTGCTCCCCCCGCTGCGCCGCGAGGGCATCGAGCGTTCGATCGATGGCCGTGCCGCCCGCGAAACGCACCACCACGACGGACAGCGCCACGGCCCGCGCGTCGATCGGCGCGGCCGCTACGCTCCCGACGGACTCGCGCGCGCTCACGGCGTGCGGCGCTGCGCGCCGTCATGGCGATCTCCCCCGACCACCACAGGGATGTCACCCGAACTTGGGAGGCTGGGCAGCGTGCTTCCCGGCGGCAGCGGCCCGGCAACGATTCGATAGCCGCCCCCCGTGATCGTCGGGCCGTCCACGACGTAGACCGGCCGCCCGGGAAATGCGGCGACGGCTGCCTGCCGGATCTCGGCGGTGCGATCCCAGGCGAAGACGGTCCGAGCGCGATCGCCCAGGTCGAGCGGGTTCTCGAGCGCGGCCTGGTGGTAGTCGGGATGGCGACGCCCCCGCACCAGGACGAGCGAAGCGCCCAGGTCATGCGAGGCGACAAAGCGCCGCATGTCTGACGACATGTAGCGAAAGCCGTGGTACTTCTCCACCGACCGCCACGGCACCCAGGTGGCCAGTGCACTTGCCGACAGGGCGAGCACCGCCACCGTGGCCCGTGCAGCTGCCGGCGTCCCGGCACCGAACAGCAGGGACGGAGCACGCGAGGTGAGGATCACGGCCGGCGCGATGATCAGGTACCAGTAGCGGGCCGCGAAGTCGGGACCGCCGCCAAACCAGTAGAAGGCGTGCAGCACGATCACCAGGACGATCACCGCCAGCATCGCCCATTCCAGTCGCTGCAGCCGCGCCGAGGCGACGGCCGCCACGAGCAGCACGAGCGAGCCGCAGGCCCACCCGAACAGTTCCAGGTTGGTGGCGGCGCCGTTGAGCAGCGTGTTCAGTACGACGTCGCGCACCCCATGGCCCGGCCACGGATCCAGCCCGCCCCATCCCATCCCGCGGTCGGGGCCAAAGCCCATGTCGTTCGCCCCGGGGTGATAGTACTTGTCCACGTACATCATCACCGGGAAGCGCCGCGCATCGCCGGTGAGCGCGCGATTGTACGGGAGGTTGAGTGCGGCCACCGCGATCGTCACCGCGGTGAGCGCGACACTGGGGAGCAGGCGGAACCATCGATGCCGCGCCCACAGCGACCAGACGCCAAGCACCAGCGCCACCGCGACCCCTTCGAGCGGCCGGATGAGGCCGACGATCCCCACGCCGACGCCGGCCAGCGCG
>CAZVDJ010000654.1:0-3081 GCA_964626245.1 uncultured Gemmatimonadaceae bacterium | reverse complement strand
CCAGAACCGCGTGCGCTGAAAACAACCGCCGGGCGCTTCTATCGCGCCCGGCCCGAGCCCTCCCGCCGTGCCGCGAGGTCGCGGCACCACGGTGGCTCGAGGCCGGGACTTACCCGGAATCCATTGCGGGTGCGGCGCCCTCCACGGAAACCCCGTGGGGGGCGCTTCGTCTTCAGGGGGAAGCATCCTCGACGGGCGAGCGCTAGCATATGCTGCCCGGGATGTGCAAAATGGGAACCCGGTCCGTTGCACTGGGTACCCTCCACCGTCGCCAGCCCCACAGGTCCCGCGCGTCATGGACTGCCGGACATTTCGACGTCAGCACCTCGCCTTCGTAGATGACACCCTTCCCGGGGTGGATGTCGTCCAGATGGAACGACATCGCCGAGCGTGTGCGGCGTGCGCCAGGCACGATGCCGAGATACGGCGTAGCCTGCTGCTCATCCGGAACAACCTGCCCACGATCCAACCGTCCACCGACTTCGCCAACAAGCTGGCGCGACGGCTGGAAGCGGAGCGCGTGCGACAGGCAACACCAGCGCCGTTCTTTCGGGGACCGGGGCTGAGCGGCTTCCTGAGCATGTCGGCCGGTGTGGTTGCGCTGGGAATGCTGGCAGTGGCGCTGAATGATCGACCTGCGCTGGATCCTGCGCCGCGCCTGCCATCGGTGGTGATTCGGCCGAATGGCGTTTCGCTGGGGGTAAACGCCGCACTGCCGGTCGCACCGCCCGCATTCGTCGCCACGGTCTCGACCGGGATGGCGGTGTGGCCCGCGCTGCTGCTGATGGAAGAGGCGCAGACGCACTACGCACGCGGCGCCGCGCGCGTGCGTCCGGCCAGCTACTCTCCGTCGACCGACTCGCACTGACGGCGCCACGCGCGGCGTGGCGTCCGAGGACCGGGCGACAGGCGGTCACGACTCCGGGCGCGTCGTAGCGACGGCATCCGAAGAGAGCTCCGCCGCCCGCGCTATATTGCGCGCACCATGAGTGTCCTCGCGCTTCGCGAACTGCGCGCCGCCATCAACGCTCGACGGTTCGACCCGGTCTATCTCCTGCACGGAGATGATGACTTCCGAAAGGAGGCGGCCGCGCGCGAGCTGCTTGCGGGAGCGTCGGACCCTGCGACGCGCGACTTCAACCTGGACCTGCTGCGCGGGGCCGATGTCTCGCCGGAGCTCCTGGGGTCGGCGCTGCACACGCCGCCCATGATGGCGGAGCGTCGCGTGGCGGTGCTGCGCGACCCGCACGCGCTCAAGAAGGACGCACGGGCGGTGCTGGAGCAGTACCTCACGCGCCCCTCCCGCGAGTTGGTGCTGATCCTGGTGGCCGCAGCCGGGACGCCCGGGACGTCGAAAGGCGACAAGGAGCTGGACGGCACGTTGCGCGCCTGCAGCACCACCGTCGGCTTTCCCGTGTTGGGGGAGCGTGAAGCGGCCGAGTGGGCGGTGCACCATGCGCAGGAGGTGCACGGTGTCACGCTGGAGGACGCCGCGGCGCGCCTGCTGATCGACGCGGTGGGAACCGAGTCGGCGGCGCTGGCATCGGAGCTGGACAAGCTGGCCAGCTACACGCAGGGAGCGCCGATCAGCGAGGGAGCGGTGGGCGACGTGGTCGGGGTGCGCAATGGCCAGACGCTGGGGGACTTCCTGGACCGCGTCGCAGAGCGAAACGCGGCGGGGGCGCTGGCGCTCATTGACCATGTCCTCACCCTGCCGCGCACGTCGCTGATTCCGATCATCAATGCGCTGGGCGTGCAGACGATGGCCATGGGGTGGGGACGCCAGGCGCGCGACCGGGGGCTGCCGGCGCAGCGCATGGAGAGCGAGTTCTTCGGGCTCCTGAAGGAAAGCGGGGCCTTTCCCATGCGGCCATGGAGCGAGGCGGCGAAGTGCTGGGCGCGCAACGTGTCCCGGTGGGATGCCGCGAGCGTGGAACAGGCGCTGGCCGCCCTTCTGGCCGCCGACCGCTCGGCCAAGGACACGCGCCTATCGTCAGAAGAGCAACTGCTGGCGTCGCTGGTGTGCGCGCTCTGCACGCCCGCGCGTCGCTCGGCCGCCTAACGACCATGCCGATGCCACGTTCCGTCCTGCGCACGTCGACCGTTCGCCTGGCGACACTCCTCGCCGCACTGCTCGTGGGGGCGCGGGCGGCGGCGCAGGGGCGGGACACGACCGTGGCAGTGGTCCAGCGGATGGTGAATGCCGGTGACCGGGTGGGCGCGCGGCAGTACGCGGACTCGGTGCTGCGCACGGTGCGCGAGGGGAGCGGCGCGTACGCCGAGGCGCTGTACGCGCGGGCGTTCGCGTCGAGCAGCGCGGTGGAAGCCGAGCGCGACTACCTGCGCGTTGCGGTGGAGTACGCGCTGTCGCCGCGCGCGGAGGAAGCGACGATGATGGTGGCGCAGCTCAAGCTGGCGCGCAGCGACCGGACGGGGGCCCGGCGCAACTTCGAGCGGCTGGTGCGAGAGCATCCGATGGGGGCGCAGGTGGCCAAGGCGGCATTCTGGGCCGGCCGGCTGGCGGTGGAGGACGGCGACCTGGTGCGCGGCTGCCAATCGTTGGGGGTGGCAAGGGAACGATCGCGCAGCGACGACGTGGAGTTTGCCAACCAGGTGGAGTACTACCTGCAGCGGTGCACCCCCGCGGCGCTGGCCGCAGCGAACGCCCAACCGGCGGCCACCGCGGCTACCACCCCTCCCGCCACCCCTCCGGTCACGCCGCCCGCAACCGAGCCGCCGCCAGCTGCCACGCGCGACCGCGCGACGCCGGCGCGGCCGGGGACACGGCCAGCTCCGCGTCCATCGCCGGGCACGCCGCCGCGGGGAGTCGCGCGCGACACGGCGGCGCCGGCAACTCCACCGGGCACGCCACCTAGCACGCCAGCTGCCACGCCCCCACGTGACACGAGCGTGCGCGACACGACACCGCCCGTCCGCACGCCGCTACCACCCAACGCGCCAACCGCCGACAGTACACCATCCAAGGAGCCGCCGGCGACGAAGCCGGCCGCGCCACTCAAGGAGTACAGCGTGCAGGTGGCGGCGTTTCCCAAGCAGCGAGATGCCGACGCCCTGGCGCAG
>CAZVDJ010000653.1:0-3082 GCA_964626245.1 uncultured Gemmatimonadaceae bacterium | reverse complement strand
GCGCTCGTCGCGATCGCCGGCGACCTCCGCTCGCAGGAGCCGGAGCCCGCCGTCGAGCGATTGGGCGCGCTGTATCAGCGAGTCATGCGGAGCCATCCTCGCGTCGCCGCGGCGCAGGCGCTGGCGCTCGCCACCCAGGCCCGGGCGGCCGGCGCCAGGCGCCCCCCCGACCCGCAGCTGCAACTCGGCGTCATGAATCGGTCGCTTCCGTCGCTGGCACCCATGCGCCCGTTGGGAATGACGCAGCTGCAAGTGATGCAGATGCTTCCGTGGAGCGGCAAGCTCGCCATGGCCGGGCGGGCCGCCGATGCCCAGGCCGCGGCGTCCGTCGCGAGAGGCGAGGACGTCGCCTGGGAGCTCCGGACGCAGGTGGCGATGGCGTTCTACGACCTGTGGGCCACCGATCAGCGCCTCGTCGTGGCGCACGAGACCCTCCGGCTGCTGCAGGACATCGCGCAAACGACGGAGTCGATGTACCGCGTGGGTGAGGGGCGCCAGGTCGACGTCCTGCGCGCCCGCCTGGAGATCGCGCGCATGGCGGAGGACACGCTCCGCATGCAGGCGATGCGCGAGGCGATGATCGCGCGACTCGACGCGTTGCTCGACCGCGGCAGCACGGATCCGGTCGGCCGGCTCGCGCTTCCACGCTTTCCACTCGATGTGCCGGCGCGCGCCTGGCTCGACTCCGTGGCCGCGCATCAGCGGCCGATGGTGCGCGCCGGGATGGAGGAGCTGCGCGCGGCCGAGGCGGGTGAGCGGCTGGCGCGCCGCGAGCTCATGCCCGACCTGCAGCTCGGGGTGCAGTACGGCCAGCAGCGCGCCGACGCGGTCGGCGACATGCCGGGGGCGACCGAGCGGATGGCGAGCCTGATGGTGGGCGCGTCCCTCCCGGTCTTTGCGCGCTCGCGGCAGCTGCGCATGCGGGAGGAGGCGGCCGCCATGCGGGTCATGGCCCAGGCAGAGGTTGCCGCGATGCGCGCGGAGACGCGTGCGCGTATCGGGGAGGTGCTCGCGGCGCTGCAGCGCGCACGACGCCTGGCTGCGCTGTACGTGGCCGAGGTCCTGCCGCAGGCCGAGGCGGCGGCGTCGTCGTCGCTCGCCGCCTATCGCGTGGGCCGCGTCGACTTCATGACCCTCCTGGACAGTCGCATGAGCGTGAGCCGCTACCGACAGGAAGTGGCGAGCCTCGATGCCGAGCAGGGCAAGGCATGGGCCGAGCTGGAGATGCTGGCAGGACGCGAGCTGTTCGATGCCAACCAGGTGGCGGCGGATGGTCGCGCCGCGCCGACTCCACTCCAACGGCCGGCAGCGCCTGCCGGCGGGGCGAGGTGAACCATGCGTGATGACACCGGAGAGCCAGACCGGGAGAAGGTCCCCGCGCCACGCTGGCGGAGGTGGTGGCACCTGGCGGGCTACGCCGCCGTTCTTGCCCTGGCCGTGTTCGCCAGCTGGCGCCTGACCTCGGGCGACGCCCCCGGTTCCCCGTCGGCCGACCATGATCACGCGGCGATGGCCGGGGCCACCGCCGACTCGGCTCGCGCCGTCTCGCTCAGCGCCGGGCAGTCCCGCCGCATCGGCGTCACCTTCGCGGTGGCGACGATGGGCCCGTTGGGCCGGGAGGTGCGCACGGTGGGGCAGGTCACCGCCGACGAGACCCGGTTGCACGCCATCGCCCCGAAGCTCGACGGCTGGGTCGAGCAGCTGTTCGTCAACGCCACGGGGCAGCCGGTGACGGCCGGACAGCCGCTCCTCGCCATTCACTCGCCCATGCTGGTGCAGGCACAGGAGGAACTCCTCCTCGCCCGGCGGCTGCAACGCGACATGGAGCGCGCCAGCCCCGACGCCCGGGCTGGCGCCGGTACGCTTGCCGACGCGGCGCGACGTCGGCTGGCCTTCTGGGACGTCGACGAGCGCGACATCGCCGAGATCGAGCGCAGCGGCCAGGTGCGCCGCACGCTGACGCTGTACGCGCCGGTGGGCGGGTACGTGCTCGAGAAGAACGTGGTCGCAGGCCAGCGGATCATGGCGGGCGAGCTGCTCTTTCGCGTCGCGGACCTGCGGGAGGTCTGGGTGGAGGGGGAAGTCTTCGAGCAGGACCTGGTGGGCGTGCGGACGGGACAGGTGGTGCACGCCGACTTCCCGGCGCTTCCCGACGAGCACCGGATGGGACGGATCGCCTTCATCCATCCCACGATCAGCCCCGACACGCGCACGGCACGCGTGCGGGTGGGAATGCCCAACGCCGACCTGCGCCTCCGGCCCGGGATGTATGCGACGCTGCGCATCGTTGGCGACGAGCGGGAGCGCGTCCTGACCGTGCCGCGCGACGCCGTCCTCTCCACCGGCGAGCGTTCCGTCGTCTTCGTCCGCGAGGCGAACGGCGAGCTGGTCCCGCGCGAGGTCGCGACCGGCGCCTCGACCCACGAACGGATCGAGATCCTGCGCGGCCTGGCCGAGGGGGAGACGGTGGTGGCGTCGGCGACCTTCCTGGTCGACGCCGAGTCCAACCTGGGGAAGGCGCTGGGCGGGATGGGCGACATGCCCGGCATGGAGATGAGCGCGCCGCCGCGTGCGCTCCCGATGCGGGAGACCGGCCCGGGCGCGAAGGGAGCGCCGCGCGCCGACACGGCGCGCGCGCCGCGGGATTCGGCCCGCGACGCGCATGCCGCCCACGCCAATCGGTAGGGGGCGATCATGCTCAGGCGAGTGATCGACTGGTCGGTGGCCAACGCGCTCCTCGTGACCGTGCTCGTCGCGGCGCTCACGGTCGCGGGGATCGTCGCGCTTCGACGCACGCCGCTGGAGGCGCTCCCCGACCTCTCGGACGTGCAGGTGATCGTGCAGGCGGACTACGGCGAGCAGGCGCCGCGCATCGTGGAGGACCAGGTGACGTATCCGCTGGCCGCCGAGCTGCTCAAGGTGCCCGGGGCACGCACGGTGCGCGGCTACTCGTTCTTCGGCGTGGCGTTCGTGTACGTGATCTTCGAGGACGGCACCGACCTGTACTGGGCGCGCAGCCGCGTGCTGGAGTACCTGAACGGGCTCAAGGGGAAGCTGCCCCCCTCCGTCACGCCCACGTTAG
>CAZVDJ010000652.1:0-3082 GCA_964626245.1 uncultured Gemmatimonadaceae bacterium | reverse complement strand
AGGGTTCACCTGCTCGAAGCGTCCCGTCGCCCCCACCACGGCGATCCCGAACACGGCGTGGTCGACGATGGCCTGGTACTGCGCGCGCGTCCGGCGCTCCGCCGCATCGGCCTGGTCGCGCAGCGCGAAGCTCTCCCGCAACTGGCCCGCCAGCGCCTGCACCTCGGCCGGGCCGCCTCCCTCGGGCCACGACGCGTCGCCGTCGCTCGCGTCGCGCGCCGCCTCCACCACGCGCTGCAGCGACCGCGAGATGTTGCGCTCGATGGCCCACGCCAGCGCCAGTGCGCTGGCCAGCACCAGGAACCCCAGCAGCGCGTACTGTACCAGCTTGGCACGCGCGGGCTCCAGCACGCGGGCCAGGGGCACGCCGGCATACACCGTCCAGCCGATGGTCGGCACGGTGACACTCGCCCACTGGCGCTGCGTCCCGTCGGAGTCGCGCCCGCGCACCAGGGCACGGCCCGCGCCTAACGGGGTGCCTGGTGTCGTGTCGCGGGTGAGCTGGCGCCCCACCCACTCCTCGGGGTCACGCGAGCGGGCGATCACGCGGCGCGCCGTGTCGCTGATCGTCATCAGCTCGTCAGGCGCCGCTGGCGCACCGGCCAGCACCTCCTGGAACCTCACCAGCGGCAGGCTGCCGCCCACGACGCCTCGAAGCGTGCCATCGGGGGCACGCACGGGAACGGCGAGCCCCACGACCCATCCTGCGGTGATCGCCCCCACGACCGGCGCGCCGACCGCGAACGTCTCCCCGGCCCGTATCGCCCTGAACCACTCCCGCGCCGAGACGTCGAGTTGCGACTGAGGCGACGGCGGGACCGCCGAGCAACGGATACGCCCGGTGGTGTCCACGGTGATGAAGTTCGAGAGGAACGGCGCCAGCCGACGCGCGGTGGCGAGATGGACACCGCAGCGCGAGGTGTCGAAGAGGTCGGCCACATCGGCCTTTGCCACTCCCTCCAGCACGCTCCGGGCATTGGTGAGCAGCTGCACCGTGGACGCCGACGTCGCCTCGGCGAGTCGCATCGCCGCCAGTTCACCCTGCCGCTGCTCCAGGCGATACGCCTCCATCCCGGCGCGCACGGCCAGCGCCGCGAGCGGAAGCGCGGCAACCGCGGTCAGGAGCGCCAGGTAGGCGCGAATGGGGCGCGCCGATGGCGTGGCGGGACGCGCCGAAACGCGCGGCGCACCAGCACCCGGCTCGGGTGTGGCAGGGGACGGAGAAGACACGGTGTCGAGCATATCGACCGCACGGGGTCAACGCCAGCGACCCGCGGCCGTGCTCAAACTCCCGCGTGCGCGACCGGGTCTCCCGGACGTCCGGAGATGAGCCGTTGCTCATCTTGCCAGGATGCAGACGCACGCGTCCCGCGCGGTCTCGCCCGCGCCGTCGCCACTGCCCCTTGCCAAGCCGAACGCCGGGAGAATGTTCACGTCGCCCGCCGCCCTGTTCACCCGTGCCAGGCCCGACATGCGCTCACGTTCCCGCCGTTGGATGATCCAGGGGTTGGCCGCCGCCGCCATCGTCCTCGCGGCATGTGAGGGAGCGCCCGGGGCCGGTTCCGCAGCCGAGGCTCCGTCACCCACCGTGGCCGCGATCGACTCCCTGGTCGCCGATGCCATGCGCGATGGCAAGGTGCCGGGGCTGGCGCTCACCATCGTGCGCGGCGATACGGTCATCCACAGCCGCGGGTACGGTTTTGCCAGCCTGGAGCAGCAGCGACCGATGACCGACACGACGCCGGTGGTGATCGGGTCGACGAGCAAGACGTTCACCGCGCTGGCCATCATGCAGCTGGCGGATGCCGGCAGGGTGGCGCTGGACAGCGGCGTCGCGCGCTACGTCGGGCTGCTGGGCGCCCCCACCGGCGCCGCCCGTGCGGTCGCGCGCGTCACCCCGGCCGACGCGCGCGTCCCGGCCATCACCGTGCGCCAGCTGCTCACCAACGTTGGGGGAATCCCGGCCGGCTTTGCCGGCGACCCGTTCGACCAGCTCGACACCGCCGTCACCGCGCTCGAGTCGCTGGTGCGCGACGACATCCTCACCCGTCCGCTCGACTTCGCCCCGGGGACGGGCTACACGTACTCCAACCGCGGCTTCTCCCTCGCGTCCCTGGTGGTGCAGGACGCGTCGGGCGAGTCGTACGAGGACTACGTGATGCGCCACATCTTCCAGCCGCTGGGGATGCGGCACAGCACGGGGCGATTCTGGGAAGGGCCGGCGCGCGGCGTGGTGCAGGGCTATCGCGAGTCGGTGGACGGGCGCCCGCTCCCCCGCCCCGCCGCGCTCGGCCGCGCCCATACCGGGTCGGGGATGATCCTCTCCACGTCGCGCGACGCCGGCCGCTACCTCTCCGCACTCATCGCCGGCGGGCGTGCAGCTGACGGAACACGCATCCTGTCCGACCGCGGGACGGCCGAGCTGTTGCGCCCGCAGCAGAAGGCGGAATCGGAACTCGGCGGCCCCACGACGTATGCGCTGGGATGGGAGTCGCATGATGCCGGCGGAACGCCGATGCTGCTCAAGGGGGGGAGCGTGATCGCGATGGGGTCGCTCTTCGTGATCGTACCGCAGTCGCGCACCGGCATCGCGATGGTCTTCAACGCCGTGGATTACGGCAAGCTCCAGCTCCTGCAGAACCTGCTGAAGCAGCTGGCGGGGGCCCCCACGGCGCCCTACCAGTCCGCACCGCCGCCAGCGCCGGTTGCGCCCGCGCGCTATCGGGCCACGCCCGCGCAGCTGCAGGACGTGGCGGGCGACTACGTCACGCGGGCTGGTCTCATGCGCCTCGTGGCACGCGGCGATTCGCTGCATGCACGCTACCAGGGACTCGACCTCCGGCTGGAGCCGGTGTCGGACACGTCGTTCGTGATGCGCAGCGACGTGCGCGAGCTGGAAGGGAGCGCCGTGGTGATCAAGCCGTGCGGCCCGACGAAGTGCGCCTGGATGCACGGCGACTCGTCAGCGGTGCGGCGTTAGGCCCGCGAAGGGCCCGCCCGCGAAGCGCCCGCGCGCGAAGCGCCCGGCCCGCGAAGCGTTGGGCCCGCGCGGCGTGAAGGCGCGGCGTGTCCCGGATCAGCA
>CAZVDJ010000651.1:0-3084 GCA_964626245.1 uncultured Gemmatimonadaceae bacterium | reverse complement strand
GCATGCTCTTCTCGGTGATGCTCTGGGCCCCCAGCTGGGGCGGGATGATCAACGGGCTGCTGACGCTGCGCGGCGGGTGGCACAAGGTGGCCGACGATCCGATCCTCAAGTTCATGGTCCTGGCGCTCACCGGCTACGGGATGTCGACCTTCGAGGGACCGATGCTCTCGGTGAAGGCGGTGAACTCGCTGTCGCACTACACCGACTGGACCATCGCCCACGTGCACTCGGGGGCGCTGACGTGGAACGGCTTCTTCACCTTCGGGATGATCTACTGGCTGGCCCCGCGCCTGTTCCAGACGGAGCTGCACAGCAAGAAGCTGATGAACACGCACTTCTGGCTGGGGACGATCGGCATCGTGCTCTACATCGTCTCGATCTACTCGGCCGGGGTCACGCAGGGACTGATGTGGCGCGCCTTCGACGAGACCGGACGCCTCCAGTACCCCGACTTCGTGGAGACCGTCGCCCGCCTGATCCCGATGTACTGGGTGCGGGTGGTCGGCGGAACGCTGTACCTCGTTGGCGTCATCCTCTTCGCCTGGAACATCCTGAAGACGTGGGCCAAACGGCCGGCGCGGTACCAGGTGCCCGAGGTGCAGGCTCCGGCCCTTGCCAAGACGTACGTCCCTGAGCCGATGCGCCCCGGGATCGACGTCCCGGCCACGGCATGGGGGCGCTTCGTGAACATGACCTTCCACCGGTCGTGGGAGCGCGCGCCGATCCTCTTCTCCGTCCTCACCCTGGTGGCAGTGGCGGTCGCGTCGTTGTTCGAGATCCTCCCCACCTTCCTGATCAAGTCCAACGTCCCGACCATCGCGTCGGTGAAGCCATACACGCCGCTCGAGCTGGCGGGACGCGACATCTACATCCGCGAGGGGTGCTTCAACTGCCACTCGCAGATGATCCGGCCACTGCGCTTCGAGACCGAGCGCTACGGCGAGTACTCCAAGCCCGGCGAGTCGGTGTACGAGCACCCGTTCCTCTGGGGATCACGCCGCATCGGCCCCGACCTGGCCCGCGAGGGCGGACTCAAGAGCCACCTCTGGCACCTGCGCCACTTCCAGAACCCGCGCGAGGTCAACGCCAAGTCGATCATGCCGGCCTACGGGCACCTGGTTCGCGACGACCTGGACTTCGACGGGATCCAGGCGCGCGTGGACGCCATGGCGATGCTCGGCGTCCCCTACGGCAATGCGGTGTCCCAGGCGCCTGACATGGCGCGCGCCCAGGCCAAGGTGATTGCCGACGAACTGGCGTCGCAGGGCGGCGGCAGCGGATTCGAGACGAAGGAGGTCACGGCGCTCATCGCGTACATGCAGCGGCTGGGCAAGGACATCCAGGTGCCGACCGCATCGACGGCCGCGGGGAACCGTCCCGTCAGCCGCCACGTGGTCGCGCCGCCGGCGGGAGGGCAACCATGAGCCTGACCGAGCTGATGAGCGGCGCCAACCTGGACGGCTACGCCCAGGTGTCGCTGATCTTCTTCATGATCGCATTCGCGCTGGTGCTCTGGCGCATCTTCTCGCCGCGCTTCAGCGAGACGTACCGGAAGGCCGCCCGCATGCCGCTCGATGACGAGCACCCCCAAACGCCGCGCACCCGCGGAGAGTGACCATGGCCGCCCCACAGAACGACTCGCACCTCATCGAGCACAACTACGACGGCATCCAGGAGTACGACAACCCGCTCCCGCGCTGGTGGGTCTACCTCTTCTATGCCACCATCGTCTTCTCGGTCCTGTACTGGCTGAACGTGCCGGGCATCGGGATCGGGAAGGGGCGCATGGCCAACTACGAGGCCGACGTGGCGGCGTGGAAGGCGGCGCACCCCGCACCCGAGGGCGGTGCCACGCCCGAGCAGCTGGCGGCACTCGCCGCCGATCCCTCGGCGGTCGCCAGCGGGAAGCAGGTCTACACGACCAACTGTGCGTCCTGCCACCGCGCAGACGGCGGCGGGATGATCGGCCCCAACCTCACCGACGACTTCTGGATCCACGGCAGTTCGCTGGCCGAGATCAACAAGACGATCGTGGACGGGGTGCTGGCCAAGGGGATGCCTAACTGGGGCAAGCTCCTCAAGCCCGAGCAGGTGAATGTCGTGACGGTGTACGTCGCCTCGCTCAAGGGAACGAATCCGGCCAATCCCAAGGCGCCGGAAGGCGTCCCGGCGGGGAGCCCTGCCCCGGGCGACACCACGCGCCCGCCCGCGTCCCCCACACCCGAGGGTGCAGCAGCACCGAAGTGAGCAGCTCCGCGGCACCACGCGCCCAGGGGCGCGTCCTTCCCACGATGAACGAGGACGGATCGCGGCGCTGGATCCGTCCCAAGCCGTCCGACGGCCCGTGGCTCACCCGCCGACGGGTCGTCGCGTATGTGCTCATGGTCGTCTATCTCGCCATCCCGCA
Organism: uncultured Gemmatimonadaceae bacterium; assembly: GCA_964626245.1. Classification (GTDB taxonomy): domain Bacteria; phylum Gemmatimonadota; class Gemmatimonadetes; order Gemmatimonadales; family Gemmatimonadaceae; genus SCN-70-22. The sequence continues at coordinate 677 of CAZVDJ010000651.1, read as the reverse complement.
CGTCGACATCAACGGGAAGCCGAGCATCTGGCTCAACGCCGTCCGGCGGGAGTTCACCTTCTTCGGCTACACCTTCCTGGCAACGGACACGGTGCTGTTCATGCTGCTGCTGGGGACGCTCGTGCTGCTCGTGTTCACCTTCACCGCGCTGTTCGGGCGCGTCTGGTGCGGCTGGGGGTGTCCGCAGACGGTCTGGATGGAGTTCCTCTTTCGCCCCATCGAGCGATGGGCGGAGGGCGGACGCGTGGGGTCGATGCAGATCGACAGGTCCAGCGGCCACCTGCATCCGCGCCGCCTGCTCAAGTACGCGATCTACTTCGTCATCGCGCTCGTGCTGGCGCACACCTTCCTGGCCTACTTCGTGGGCGTGGACGCGCTCAAGGAGTGGGTGACCCGCTCACCGGTGGAACACCCGTCATCGTTCGCCGTCATGGCGGTGACCACGGTGCTCGTCTTCCTGGACTTTGCCTACTTCCGCGAGCAGACCTGCACCATCGCCTGCCCGTACGGCCGCTGGCAATCGGTGCTGCTGGACCGGTCGTCGCTGATCATCGCCTACGACTACGGGCGCGGCGAGCCGCGAGGCAAGGGGACGAAGAGCCGCGACGCCCGCCTGGGCGACTGCATCGACTGCGGCGCCTGCGTGGCCACCTGCCCCACGGGGATCGACATCCGCG
>CAZVDJ010000650.1:0-3094 GCA_964626245.1 uncultured Gemmatimonadaceae bacterium | reverse complement strand
GGCATGGCCGCAACTACGTGCGCCGCGCACATAGGTTTCGCGGCGCGAGGGCGGCCCCCGGCGACGGGGCCGTGCGGGGGGCCCGCGCTCGCTCGGGTGCGCGGCGGGTGGGGAGCGAGCGGCGCACACTCCGCCTCACGGCTCTGCCGACGACCCGGGCGCCGGCGCTACTGGAGGAAGAAGCCGGTGAAGGCCGGCAACGAGGCCAGGAGGGTGGCGGGCGGCATCCCCGCCAGGTCGCGGAAGTCGCGCACCAGGTGCGATTGGTCGAAGTAGCCGCATTCGGCGGCCACGCGCGCCAACGACCGCGGGTCCGAGCGCCAGGCGGCGAAGACGCGCTGGAAGCGGACGATGCGGGCGAGGTGCTTGGGGGTGATCCCCACCTGCGCGGCGAAGAGGCGTTGCAGCGTGCGCGGCGCGAGCGCCAGCGAGTCGGCCAGCGCATCCAGTGCCGCGGCACCGTGGCTCTGGCGGATCTGGCGCACGGCGGCGGCCACCCGCGGGTCGGGGCGGGGAGACGCTGCGGCGATGTCGCGCAGCGCCTGCGCCGCCAGCTGCACCCGGGCCTGCGCCGACCGGGTGGACGCAAGGGCGGGGCCCAGCGTGTCGAGCGAGGGATGGCCGAGCTGGGCGACCTCGACCCAGCGGTCGGTGAGGCGGCGCAGCATGGGGTGGAGGATCGACGCCCCGTGCGATTCGAAGCGCACCGCCAGCAGGTCGATGCGCCCGGTGGGGCGCACCGTCATGGGGCCGGTGATCTGCCCCACGAGGAAGGCGCGTGGCTGCACGGTCACCGCCCCGTCGGCCGCCACGTGCTCGAACGGATCGGCGAGGGCGAAGATGAGCTCGGGCGAGCCGTCGGGGAGGGCGGGGTCGGCGCCCGAGGGGTCGCTCGCGTGCCCTCCCTCCCCCGTCAGCTGCCAGAAGCAGCGGACGAGGGGGGCGAGGTCGGGTGGGGGGGCGAGTTCCGCGTACTCCACACGACAACTTCGGCCGTCGCGTCGCTTTTGTCCAAGTCGGCGCCCTGGCGGGGGCGTAGACTCCGCGAGGACCCCTCCCGGTGTCGACGCGAGAGGTCGTCGCACTCCTGCTCTCCCACGCTCACGCCACCCCCCTCGCTGCATGCCCGCTCGCTCGCGTCGTTCGATCACCCTGCTCGCCGTCGCCCTGCTTGCCCCGGCCCTCGCCCGCCGGCTCCCGGCGCAGGCGCCCGCCGACCTGCCACGCCTCGCCTTCCTGGCTGGGTGCTGGGAGCAGCGCACCCCCACGCGCGTGACGCACGAACAGTGGATGGCACCGCTGGGCGGGCTGATGGTGGGGATGAGCCGCACCGTGGTGCGCGATGCCGCGCGCGAGTGGGAGGCGCTCCGTATCCAGGTGCAAGGCGGGGTGGTGACCTACCTCGCCCAACCCGGTGGCCGCCCCCCGACCGCCTTCCCCGCGACGGCTGTCTCGGACACGAGCGTCACCTTCGCCAACCCGCAGCACGACTTCCCACAGCGCATCCTGTATCGGAAGGCCGGCCCCGACTCCCTCATCGCCCGCATCGAAGGCGACGCCGGAGGCCAGCTCCGCGGCATGGACATCCCCATGCGCCGCACGCCCTGCCCGTAGCCCCTCGTCTTCTCGTCTTCCCGTCTTCTCGTCTTCAGACGTTGAGGTAGCTCCACTCCTTCGTGAACGGAATGCGGCTCATCAGCACCGAGCGATCCTTCAGCACCACCAGGCGATCGCTCGGGTTGATCCCGATCCCGCTCTTCTCGTCGTAGAGCCCCGGCTCCACCGAGAAGGTCATCCCCTCCTCGATCACCGTATCGTCGCCCAGCGCGAGGAAGGGGGGCTGGTGGCCCACGAAGTTCTGCCCCTGCCCGTGCCCGGGGCGGTGGTAGATGAAGTCCTGCATCCCCTGCTTGATCTGGTAGGCGTGCACCTTGTACGCCACCTCCGAGCAGACGGCACCGGGCTTCACCTCCTCCACGATCATCTGCACCGTGTCGGCCACGACCTGCCACATCCGGTCGTGCGCCTGGTTCGACGGGAGGAGGATGTAGTTGCGATAGCCCTCGCCGCCGTAGCCGCCCAGGAGGATGTCGCAGTTGACGTAGAGCGGCTGCCCACGTTGCACCTGGGCGTGGAAGAACTGGTTGGGGTGCGGGTACGCCGTGGCCACGCCGGTGCGCACGTAGTGCCCGGTCACCTCCATCCCCACGGCGCTGTGGGGTTTCCCGTCGCGCACCACGTCGCGCATCATCAGGTTGATCCCGTATGACGAGAGCGCCTGGCCGATCTGGTAGTCGGTGGTGTCGGTCCCGTGCTCGAGGATGTAGTCGCGCGCGAAGGCGTGGATGCGGTCGAAGTAGCGGTAGGCGCGCTGCGTGAGGGCGATCTCCTCCGGCGTCTTGATCACCTGCATCCCCAGGCACAGGTCGCCGATTTCGGCGTGCCGGGCGCGCGGCATCACGCGGGCGAAGGTCTTCTGCGCCGACGGCGGGAGTTCGCGATCGAGACCGATCACCTTGTCGGCGTAGCCGCGCGCGGCGAGCTGCCCCAGAACCCACTCCCACAGGTCGACGCGCTTGCCCCGGGCCAGCTCGCCGCGATTGGGAAAGCCGCCGTCGGCGTGCGGGTAGCAGAAGTAGTACTCGTTCTCGGTGCACCACCACGAGGTGATCAGGTCGCGGTCGATGGCCGGGGAGAACCAGTACACGGTGTCGGCCTCGTTGACCGGGAGCAGCGCCCAGGTGGTGCGCTCGCCGCTCCCGCGAAAGCAGCCGGTGAAGTAGACCAGGTTCACGTCGCTCTGGAGGAGGACGGCGTCGACGCCGCGTTCGCGGGCCTGCTCGCGCAGGCGGCGCGATTGCGCCTGGTACCACGCCAGCGGCAGCCGGTCGACGCCGACCGGGGCGGGGGTGGGGTGGTACGGATTGTCGACCAGGAGCCGCTCCGATTCGCCGGGGGTGTCGTCGTTAGGCCGAGCGGCCAGGCAGGCGGCGGCCGCCGATGCGGCGGCGAGCGATGTGCCCATGGTGCGGACGAAGTCTCGGCGGGATGCCATAGTGGGCGGAAGACGAGAAGACTAGAAGACGGGAAGTCG
>CAZVDJ010000649.1:0-3106 GCA_964626245.1 uncultured Gemmatimonadaceae bacterium | reverse complement strand
AAAGCCCGACGAGTTGCTGATCGCGACGTCCACGCGACGTTCCGCCGGGCGGTTGGGCGTCACGTTCAGGTCGCACTCCGGGTCCTGCTCGAACTGGTTGATCGTGGGCGGGATCACGCCGTGCTCGATGGCCAGGAGGCTGAAGATGAACTCCACGCCGCCGGCCGCGCCGAGCATGTGTCCCGTCATGCTCTTGGTCGAACTGACGTTGAGCGAGTCGGCGTGCGCGCCGAAGACGGCGCGGATGCCGCGGATCTCGTTAGGGTCGTTGAGCGGCGTCGACGTCCCGTGCGCATTCACGTACTGCACGTCCGCCGGCGACAACTGCGCGTCGCGCAACGCACGCTTCATGGCGCGCTGCAGCCCTTCGTGGTTCTCGGGCTGCCCCGTCATGTGGTACGCGTCGCCCGTGGCGCCGTAGCCGACGATCTCGCCGTAGATGCGCGCCCCGCGCCGGCGCGCGTGCTCCAGCTCCTCCAGGATCACCACCCCTGCCCCCTCACCCATCACGAACCCGTCGCGCCCCTTGTCGAACGGGCGCGAGGCAGTGGCCGGGTCGTCGTTGCGCTCCGAGAGCGCCGTCATGTTCGCGAACCCGGCGATGGACATCGGCGTCACCGCGGCTTCGGAGCCGCCGGTGATCATCACGTCGGCGTCACCGTACTGGATGGCCCGGAAGGCGTCGCCGATGGCGTGCGCGCTCGTGGAGCACGCCGACACCGTCCCGTAGTTGGGCCCCTTGGCGCCAAAGCGCATCGAGACGATCCCCGCCGCCATGTCGGAGATGAACATGGGGATGAAGAACGGGGAGATCTTGCTCGGTCCCCGCTCCCGATAGACGTCGTGCTGCTCCTCGAAGACGTGGATGCCACCGATGCCGCTGCCGATGATGACGCCCGTCTCCTCGGGAACGAACTGCCCCGCCGTGAGCCCGGCATCGGCCATGGCCTGCACCGACGCCGCCAGCGCGTACTGCGTGTAGATGTCGTTGCGCTTGGCTTCCTTGCGATCCATGTACGCCAGCGGATCGAAGCCCTTCACCTCACAGGCAAACTTCACCTTGTGGTGCGCGGCATCGAACTTGGTGATCGGCCCCGCCCCCGACGTGCCCGCCAGCAATGCGCGCCACGTCGTCGCCACGTCGTTTCCAACGGGCGTGACGGCCCCAAGGCCAGTGACGACGACTCGGCGCCGCATTACGCGCTGACCTTCTCCTTCAGGTAGCCGAGCGCGTCGCCAACGGTGCGCAGCTTCTCGGCATCCTCGTCCGGGATGTCGATGTTGAACTCCTTCTCGAACTCCATCACGAGTTCGACGATGTCGAGGCTGTCCGCGCCAAGGTCCTCGATGAAGCTGGCCTCGTTCGTGAGCTTCTCGCGCTCGACGCCCAGCTCCTTCTCGATGATGTCTTTGACCTTCTCGCTCAGGTCGGCCATGACCGGGTCCTCTCCGTAGGTACGTGGGTGAAAATGGGACGGGAAAAGATAAGCGAAGTGCTCGGGGTGTTACATGACCAGCCCGCCATCCACCACGAGAACCTGCCCCGTGATGTAGGCCGCCCGGTCGGATGCCAGGAAGGTGACCACGTTGGCGATGTCCTCGGGGCTCCCCAGCCGCTCGAGCGGGATCTGGCCGCTCATGGCGGCGCGCGCCTCGGGCGTCATGGCCGCCGTCATGTCCGTTTCGACAAAGCCCGGTGCCACCACGTTGGCCAGGATGCCGCGCGAGGCGAACTCCTTCGCAATCGACTTGGTGAGGCCGATGAGCCCCGCCTTGCTCGCCGCGTAGTTGGCCTGCCCCTTGTTGCCGATGATCCCCACCACGCTGGCGATGTTGATGATCCGCCCCCAGCGACGCTTCATCATGCCACGCGTGGCCGCGCGCGTGGTCGCGAACGCGGAGCGCAGGTTGGCGTCGAGCACGGCGTCCCAGTCATCGTCCTTGAGGCGCAGGAGGATGTTGTCGCGCGTGAGGCCGGCGTTGTTCACCAGGATGTCGATGGCGCCGAAGGCCGCCTCGACGTCGGTGACCAGCGCCTGCACCTGGGCCAGGTCGCCGACGTCGCACGCAAAGCCCTGCGCGCCACGACCGATCTCCGCCGCCACGGCGTCGGCGCGACCCTTGTCACGCCCCACGATCGCTACCCGCGCGCCGGCGTCGGCCAGCGACTGCGCGATGGCGCGCCCGATGCCGCGCGTGCTGCCGGTGACCAGTGCGTGCTTGCCCGTTAGGTCGATCTGCATCACGACACCTTGGCGAGGAGTTGCTCCACGTCGGCTGGCGTTCCGCACGTCGCGGTGGCCACCGACGGCGCGATCTTCCGGACCAATCCCGACAGGACGCTTCCGGGTCCAAGCTCGACGTACAGCGCGTCGGGGTGGTCGGCGGCCAGGCGCGAGACCAACTCGGTCCAGCGCACGGGCGCGGTGAGCTGCGACAGGCAGAGCGACTGCGCGGTCGCGGCGTCCCGAACCGGCGCCGCGGTGACGTTCGCGTAGACGGGCACGGCGGGATCGGAGAAGCGTGCGGCGGCGATGGCGTCGGCCAGTCCCTCCCGCGCCGGCTGCATGAGGGGCGAATGGAAGGCGCCGCTCACGTTCAGGCGCATCGCGCGCTTGGCGCCGGCTTCCTTGCAGAGCGCCATGGCGCGCTCCACGCCCGCCACCTCACCGGAGATGACCACCTGGCCGGGGCAGTTGTAGTTGGCCGGGACCACCTCGCCACCATCGGGATCGGCCGACGCGCGCGCACACAGCGCCTCGATCGATTCCGACAGGTCGCCGAGGATGGCGGCCATGGCGCCCGGGCGTGCCTCGCCAGCTGCCTGCATCAGCGCACCGCGCGCGCGCACCAGCCGAACGGCCTGGGCCAGCGCGAGCGACCCCGCGGCGTGGTATGCCGTGAACTCGCCCAGCGAGTGCCCCGCGGCCGCGCGGACGCGCCCGGCCAGTGCCTCGCGTACCACCGCCCACGCGGCCGCACCGTGGGCCAGGAGCGCCGGCTGCGCGTTGCTGGTCAGCGTGAGCAATTCGGCAGGGCCCTCGAAGGCCACGTGGGAGAGGGCGTCGCCCAGCGCGGCGTCGGCCGCGGCAAAGGCCTCACGGGC
>CAZVDJ010000648.1:0-3107 GCA_964626245.1 uncultured Gemmatimonadaceae bacterium | reverse complement strand
GACGCGCCTGCGCGCCGAGGCCGGCGGCGGCGACCGCCAGCGAGGCGCATGCGGCGAGCCCGGCCAGCAGGCGCGGCCGCGTGACCTGGATCGGAATGGAGGAGGAGCGGAGGTGCGGACGGCGGTGGAGCATCATCAGCCTCGGGTAGGGAGGAGGTGTGCCACTACAACGTGTGTCGGCGGGAGGGCGTTGGTCGGTGCGCCGAGCCCCGGGGCAATTTGCCTCGACCGGCGCTGATCGGCGAGGCGCGAGGTCGGCGCGCTTGCGCCTGCCGTGGCCGAGAGCTTTCGTTGCCGCCTCGACTCCCTCGCCGCTTCCCATCGCATGCCGTCGCCCCGACTCCCCGTCCACCTCCGCAGCACCGTCGCCGCCGTCGTCGCCGTGGCGCTCCTTTCGCCCGCCGCGACCGCGCAGGGGCGCCCTGGCGGCAACGAGGCGCGCATCCGCTGGGAGCGCCTGTGCCAGATCCGCAAGGACAAGTTCACGCACATCCTCCCCGAGGCGATGCGCGAGAACGGGATCGACATGTGGATCGTGGCCATGAAGGAAGGACACTACGATCCGCTCTGGGAGCTGCTGGGACGCGGCTACGTGGGCTCCATCGGCTACTACATCTTCACCGACCGCGGCGACCGCATCGAGCGCGCCGCGTTAGGCATCACCGACCACCACCGCGCCGCCTGCGGCGCGTACGACGTGGAGGCGCCCTCCGTGGGGCTCGGCGACTTCGTGAGTTCGCGCAATCCGCGCCGCATCGGCGTGAACATGTCGGAGGAGATGGGACTGGCCGACGGTCTCACCCACACGCTGCACGCGCACCTGGTCAAGGAACTCGGCCCCACGTTCGCGGCGCGCATGGTCTCGGCGGAAAAGATGGTGTCCGACTTCTCCAGCCGTCGCACCGCGAGCGAGATCGTCGCCTTCGGCGAGGCGGGCGAGATCGGGCGGCAGATCGCCGAGCGTGCCCTGTCCAACGAGGTCATCACCCCGGGGGTGACCACGCTGGCCGACGTGGCCTGGTGGATCCAGGACGAGATGCTGCGCCGCGGGTTGGGATCGTCGTTCGAGGTGCCGTCGATCTACATCACCGGCCCCAACGGGATCGAGGCGACGTCGAACGACCGCATCATCCAGCGCGGCGACCTGCTGATGATCGACTTCGGCGTGGGCTACCTGAACATGTGGACCGACCAGAAGCGCATCGCCTACGTGCTCAAGCCCGGCGAGGTGCAGCTGCCGGCCAGCTACCAGCGGGCGTTCGACAACGCGGTCAAGGTGCGCGACGTCATCCATCGCACCGCGCGCGCCGGCGCCACGGCGCAGTCGATGATGGACCAGGTGAACGCGGCGATCAGCACGGCGGGCTTCCTTCCCATGCGCGGCTTCAACCAGGTGCGCGAGGACCAGTCGGTCGAGTTCATCATCGGCTGTCACTCGGTGGGCGACTGGGGGCACGGGATCGGTCCGTCGATGGCGTTCTTCAATCCCGGGCGGCTGCGCTACGAGATCCGCCCCACCAACCTCTTCTCGATCGAGCTGTTCGCCTACTCCCCCATTCCCGAGTGGGGCGGGAAGAAGCTGCGCATCCCGCTCGAGGACGACGCGATCGTCACCGCCCGCGGCGTGGAGTGGGTGTACCCGGTCAACCCGCGCATTCACCTGATCCGCTGACGCCGCGCCCGCGCGTCGCCGCCACTTTCCGCCCTCGCTTCGCCGCCATGTCCACCAACCGCCGCGACTTCGTTCGCACCAGCGCCACCGCCGCCTCCGCCGTGGCACTCGGCGCCCCGCTGTCCTCGCTCCTCGCGCAGCCGGCCCCCGCCATCGAGTTGCCCACCATCCTCGTCAGGCGCGCCGTGCGTCCCGTCGTCATCTCCGACTACTCCGGGTGGGAGTTTCGCAACGGCGGAAAGGAGAACGCGGTGGAGCGCGCGTTTCGGGGGATCACGTCGGGTGAGGACGTGCTCGATGCCCTCATCGCCGGCGTGAACATCCCCGAGCTCGACCCCTTGGAGACGGGGATCGGCTACGGCGCACTCCCCAACGCCGACGGCGTGGTGCAGCTCGACGCCTCGTGCATGCACGGCCCCAGGCGGCGGGCCGGCGCGGTGGCGGCCATCGAAGGGGTGCGCACCCCATCCAAGGTGGCGCAGGCGGTGATGGACTACACCGACCACCACCTCCTGTCAGGCGTGGGGGCGCGGGAGTTTGCGCGTGCCATGGGCTTCACCATCGAGGAGGACCTCAACACCGCCGCCAGCCGCAAGCTGTGGCTGGAGTGGAAGCGACGGGTGGACAGCGAGCACTGGCTCGACCCCAACGGAAGTGGCCGCAAGCCCAGGCCGAAGCACGAGCGCGACCCGGGCGAGGATCCGGCATTTGCGGCTGGCGGGCGCCCGGTCCCGGGTGCGGCGCGCGCGCACGTGGCGTCTGCCGAGTGGGAGGCGCGGGCGCTCGCCGCCGGCAAGTCCATGGTGCAGGACGGGCTCATTCGCGAGGGCTCGTTCTGGGGGACGATCAACTGCAACGGGATCTCGCCCAATGGCGACATCTGCGGCGTGACGACGACCAGCGGGCTGGCTTGGAAGATCCCCGGCCGCACCGGCGACTCACCCATCCTGGGGGCCGGGCTCTACGTCGACAACGACGTGGGCGCGGCCGGCTCCACCGGGCGCGGCGAGGCCAACCTGTACAACCTCTCGTCGTTCCTCATCGTCGAGAGCCTGCGCCGGGGGATGAGTCCCAAGGACGCGGGGATGGAGGCGCTCACGCGCATTCGCGCCAACACCGTCGAGGCGCGCCTGCTCAACGAGAAGGGGAACCCCAACTTCAACATCCGCTTCTTCGTGCTGAACAGGCGCGGCGAGTGGGCCGGCGTGTCGATGTATCGCGCGGGCGAGACGCAGTTCGCCGTGTGTGACGAGAACGGGGCGCGGACGGTGGAGCTGGAGCCGCTGCTCGCGGGGACGCCTAACGGCTGACCCCCTCGGCGATCACGAGCACGAGCGAGGAGAGGGCCGGCACCCCGCCGGCCCTCTCCTCGTTCTCCGCCTCAACCGCGCGCCTACGGCTTCACCCGCCGCCCCCACACCGGCGGCGGCGGCTC
>CAZVDJ010000647.1:0-3118 GCA_964626245.1 uncultured Gemmatimonadaceae bacterium | reverse complement strand
GCGGGAGCCACGACGCAGGCCGAGGCCCCGGCGGCGGCGCCCGCGCGCGGACGCGCGGCGGCGAGCGCGCCGGCCGATGCCGGCGTGCTGGGACAGGTCCTCAACTCGTCGGTGGGCAGGAGCGTGCTGCGCACCGCGGCGGTGGCGGTGACCAGCCAACTCGTGCGCGGGATGATGGGCGCGCTGCTCGGCAAGAAGGCGCCCGCCCGCAGCACGCGGAGGCGTTAGGCACGGCCGGCGGGATCGCGGACTCCCGGGTCACCGCACGCGCAGCGCGAAACTGAACGGTTGCTCCACCAGTTGGCGCACCCGTCGTCCTCCCGCCTCGGCCGGAGCGAAGCGCATGCGGTTGAGCGCCTCGCGTACGCTCTGGTCGAACAGCGGGTGATCGGCGCGCGCAATCTCGATGGAGCCACGCTCCACCCGCCCGGACGTGTCGACCACGAATCGCGCGACCACCGTCCCCTCGATGCCGGCGCGCGACAGCGACTCGGGGTAGCGGGGCGTGACGCCGCGCAGCGCGACGACCTCACGTTCCACCTGGAAGGCGCTCCACGGCGCCGAGCCGTCCTGCCCGGTCGCTCCCGCTGGGAGGCCGCCCGTGGCAACACCGTGCCGCCCATCCGCGCTCGGAGGCGTGGGCGAGAACAAACCGGCCGAGACGTCCGGCAGCGTGGTCGGAACGTCCACGGGGATCGCGAGCGACGCCTCGACGGTGACGAAGCGTTCGAGCGGGGCGACCGGCGCGGCGACGGGCGGCGGCTCGGCGGGTTGCGCGGGGGCGCGCGGTGCCGAACGTTCCTCCTGCGGCTTGACGTATACCAGTTGTTCGGTGACGGGGGCCGGGCGCGCCCCGCGCTCCGCCGACATGGCCGTGGCGGCCAGCATGGCGCTGATCGCGAGGCCATGCACGATCGCGCTGAGCAGCGTCACGACTGCCGGGCGTTGGCGCCGGCGCGCGGATTCCGGAAGGTTGAACCGCATCGTTCCTTACCTCCAGCGAGGATGTCTGGATGTTGCGTGCACCACGTCCTACCCCTACACTCGGCGTGCCGCATGAGCGTGAGGTGAGCGACGAGTTACGGGAAGGTGAAGTCGGCGTGAAGCGTGCATTACGGCGCGCGGTGCGCCTGACGGTGGTGGCCGCCCTTGCCGCCTCCTTCCTCGCTCCCGCCGTCCTCCACGCCCAGCTCGTGCGCGGCGTCGTGCGCGAAGCCGACACGGGGACTCCGCTGGGCGGCGTGGTGGTGGCGATCCACCCGGCCCCCGGTCGCGGCAATCCCGCCACCACGCTGGTGGCCACCCTCTCCAACGCCCAGGGGGAGTACGCCCTCACCCCCAACGACACCGGGCTCTTCGTCGTCTCCGCCAAGCGCATCGGGGTGCGGCAGTTTCGCTCGGAGCCGATTGCGCTGGCGCGCGGCGGGACGCTCCGCCTGGACATCACGGTGGAAGGGCTGCGTTTCTCCCTCCCGGTCGTCGCGGTCTCCGCTGCCACTCCCTGCCGAGACGACCGGCGCGACCGCGAGCGCATCGCCGCCCTGTGGGAAGAAGCGCGCGCCGCGCTCACCGCGAGCGAGCTGTCGCTGCGCGACCGGCTCCTCCGCACCAGCATGACGCGCTACGAACGCGTGCTGGATGCGCGCTCCCTCAGCGTCCGCAGCGAAACGCGCAACACGGTGCGCGGCGTCGCGGAGCGCGCCTTCGTGAGCTGGCCGGCCGAGTCGCTCGCCACGCACGGCTTTGCCCGCGTCCTCCCCAACGGGATGATCGAGTACTTCGCTCCCGACGAGCTGGTCCTGCTCTCCGACATCTTCGTGCGCGACCACTGCTTCGGCATCGCGCCGCAACAGGCGGCCGACGAGGTGGGAATCACCTTCGAACCGGTGCGGGGCCAGCGCAAGGCCGATGTGGAGGGGACGCTGTGGATGGACGGTCGCACCTTCGAGCTCAAGCGACTCGAGTACCGTTACACCAACTTCCCCATGCCGGTGCGCGATCGTCGCATCGGCGGCGAGGTGCACTTCGCCAGGCTCGCCAGCGGGGCGTGGCACGTGTCGCGCTGGCACATGCGGGTGCCGCGCGTGGAAATGCAGGCCGACGTCACGCCCGTGGCGGGCAACCGGCGCGTGGTGAATGAAATCCCCATCATCACGGCCTTCACCGAAGTCGGCGGTCGAGCCGTCCCGGACTCGGCAACCCCGGCCCCGAGCCAGACGGTGCTGGTCGGCCGCATGGTCGATAGCGCGGGCGTCGCGCTTGGCGGCGGCAAGGTGTCGCTGGCCGGCCTTCCGTTCGAGGCCGACGTGCGCGCCGACGGCTCGTTTCGCCTGGTGCAGCTTCCCGCGGGCCGGCACACGCTCCTCGGCCTGCACCCGGGCTATGACCGACTGGGGCTCTTTGCCGCTGAGCAGCAGCTCACCATCACCGAGGGCGAGGAATCGGTCACCTTGCTGCAGGCCGTCGGGACGGCGCAGATCCTTCGCCAGCTCTGCGGGTACGACACGGTGGCCGACACCGTGGCCGCCGTGCGCCTGGTCCTTCCTCGCCCCACCGCCGACACCACCGTGCGCCGCCAGCTGCACCTGTCGTGGGCCAACCCTCGCATCCTTGGCGACAACACACGCGCTCCGATCGTGCGCACCACGACCCTGGCACTCGACCTCAACGTCGACACCGCGGGCGGCGTCACCGCCTGCCAACTCCCCCCCGATCGGATCGTGTCGGTGGAGGAGCGCTTCGCCAGCGGTGCACCGCCCCGCCGCTACGAGTTCCGCACGCCGGCCGGGGGAGCGTTCCAGGTGCTCGAGCTGCGCGCGCCGTGACCACGAGGCAGGCGCGCTGAGCCGCGCACCATCGTCGTGAGGCAAGCGAGGCAGCTGGGTGCCCTGCTGTTGCTGGTCGTGGGTGCCACCGCGACCGGCGCCCCGCTCGGTGTCCCGCTCGGGGCGCAGCTGGTGCGCGGAACCGTGACCGAATCCACCTCACGGGTGCCGCTGCCCGGCGTCCTGGTCGAACTCGTTGCGGCTGGCGACACCCTCGGCCTGGCCGGCGGGCGTGTCGCCTCCGCGCTCAGCGCCGCCAACGGCAGCTACGCGCTGCGCGCCCCCGCTGCCGG
>CAZVDJ010000646.1:0-3131 GCA_964626245.1 uncultured Gemmatimonadaceae bacterium | reverse complement strand
ACGCTGGTGGGGACGGTGCGCACGCAATGGCGTCCCGACCTTCCGGCCGTGGCGGTGGACGGACTGGTGGCCACGGTGCAGGGAGCGGACGTGGTGTTCGTCGATGCCACCGACGGCGCGGTCAAGCGGCGGGCGGGCGGTGGGGCAGCCGACACCTGGTTCTTCACGCTGTGGAACGGGCTGCGCCCGCGCGCGCGCGGGCTCGATGTCCCCGTGTCGTTCTCGTTAGGTGACTCCGGCGGCGCCCGTGCCGGCGCCGCCGACTCGATCCGCCGCATCCCCGCCGCGACGCCCGCGGATGTGCGCGACACCGCGGCCGTGGCGCCCGAGGTGGAGGCGCCGCCTCCGCCGCCGCCGCCACCGTCGCGCGATGCATGGACCGTGTCGTTTGCCGCGGTCCTCTCAGAGGCGCGGGCACGGGAGATTGCCGACGGGATCAGCGTGGACGGCCAGCGACCCCGCGTGGTGAAGGGCGAGACCGCCGGGACGACGGTCTTTCGCGTGGTCTTCGGCCCCTACAATTCGAAAGCCGACGCGGAACGTGTCGGGCGCGCCTCGCGCCACAACTACTGGGTGTACGAGGGGGTCCCCTGAGCGACCTCGACGTGCGCGACTTCGACGTCATGTGGGAGGCAGCGGGTGGGCGCGTGAGCGGCGCCGTGGACCGCTGCGCCGCCGTTGCCGTGCTGGGGGACGATCCCGCCGCCACCGGCGCGGTGGCGCTGGGCGTGGCACGCGCCCATGCCATGTCCCGACGCGTCTTCCTCCTGGACCTGCTGGGTGACGGCCAGGGGATCACCGACTTCGACGCCACCGCGCTCGAGGCGCCGGGCGTGAGCGACATGGTGCAGTACGGCGTGTCACTCGGCCGGGCCGCGCGCCCGCACCGCGAGACACCCAACCTCTTCCTGGTGTCGGGGGGGGCGGAATCGCCGCTGAGCGACGAGATCCTCACGCATCGCTGGTGGGAGGTGACCGCGGACCAGGTGCGGCGCGCCGACGCGCTCCTGCTCGTGGCCGCGCCGTCCATGGTGCCGGCGATCGGCGCCATGGTACGACACATGGACGGCATGCTGCTCGTGGGCGAGGCGCACGCCCCCACCCCCGGCGTACGGGTGCTGGCGGAGGTGCGCGCGGCAGCGACGATGCGCTCGCCCGTGGCCTCCGGCCGCGTGATTGCGCCACCGCCGCCACCGCCCAGGCCCTCGCGGTGGCGTGCGTGGGCACTGGTGGGCGTGCTGGCGCTCGACGGCGCCGCGTGGGGGACTTCCAGCTGGTGGTTGCCGTACGCCAACCGCCTGCTCGGTAGGCGCGCCGCCACCAACGAGATCGCGGCCGGTGCGGACATCTCGCTCCCCGAGCTTCCCCCCGCCTCGGGTGTCGCGACCGTGGAGGCGCCACGATCCGATGCCGCCTTCAGCGTGGAGCTCCTCTTCACCAACTCCACGCAGGACGCGCTCGCCTACATGGCGCAGTACGCCGACTCGCTGCCGGCGGCCACTTTCGCGATCCACGCGATTGGCGGCGACACCGATCGCTGGTATCGCATCATGGCCGGCGCCTTTGCGGACAGCGGATCGGCCGATTCGTTCCTGCAAGGGATGCAGCGCGCCGGGCGACTCGCCACTGGCGCCGGCCTCGTGGCCCGCACACCGTTCGCGCTGGTGCTGGACTCCGCCGCCTCGGATGCGCTCGCGCAGCTGCGCGTGGCCGCCTTCCGCGGGCGCGGGATTCCGGCGTACACCCTTCGCGATTCCGCCAACACGTGGCGCGTCTTTGCTGGCGCGTTCGCCACCGAACTCGACGCATCGCTGCTCAAGCAGCAGCTCGACAGCCTGAACATTCAGTCGGTCCTCGTCACGCGGGCCGGGAGTACTCCGTAGGTGCGCCTTTCCAAGCTCCAGATGCAGGGCTTCAAGTCGTTCGCGGATGCGACGACGATGACCTTCGACCACGGTGTGACCGCGATCGTCGGCCCTAACGGGTGCGGCAAGTCGAACGTGTCGGACGCGGTGCGGTGGGTGCTGGGTGAGCAGCGCGCGCGGATGCTGCGCGGCGCCAAGATGGAGGAGGTGATCTTCCAGGGCTCGTCCGCGCGTCGCGCGGTGAACCTGGCCGAGGTGTCGCTGTTCTTCGAGAACGAGGATGGCGGGCTCCCCGTCCCCTTCCGCGAGGTGGTGATCACGCGACGGCTGTCGCGTTCCGGCGAGAGCGAGTACCTGCTCAACGGCGCCTCGTGCCGCCTGCGTGACATTCACGACATGCTGCGCGGCACTGGACTGGGCGCCGACTCGGGGATCGTGATCGAGTCGAAGATGATCGACGCGCTGCTGTCGGATCGTCCCGATGACCGACGGGAGCTGTTCGAGGAAGCGGCGGGCGTGGGGCTCTACCGTGACCGCCGGCGAAGCACGGAGCGCCGGCTGGAAGAGACGACGGTCGACCTGTCGCGCCTGGACGACCTCATCTCCGAGGTGCAGAGCCAGGTGCGCTCGCTGGCCCGGCAGCGCAAGCGGGCCGAGCGCAACACCGAACTCACCGCGCGGCGCTTCTCGGTGGAGCTGACGCTCGCCTCGCGCGAGATGGCGGCGTGGCGCGAGGAGTTGGGCGTGCTGGAAGGGCGCGTGGCGGCGCTGCGCGAGCAGGGACCATCGGATGTCACGCGCGTGGGCGAGGCCGAGCGCGGGCGCAACGCGGCGCACGACGCCCGCGCGGCGGCCGAGGCCAGCCGCAACGAGCTGTCGCGACTGGCGCTGGTGCAGCAGCAAGGGGTGCAGGCGCTGCGCTCCGAGATCGCGGTTGCCGAGGAACGGCAGCGCAACGCGCTCGAGCGGCGCCAGCGCGCCGAGGAGGAGCGCCGCGAGGGCGAGGCGTTTGGCGAGCGGCTCGAGGCCGATCGCACCCGCGCGCGCGCGGACCTGGCGACGCTCGAGGGTGCGGTGGCGGAGGCGCAGGTGCAACTCGAGGGGAGCGCGCGCGAGGAGGAAGTCGCGCGCGAGGCGGTGCTGGCGGCGCGCGCGGCGGTGGAGCTGGCGGACCGCACCGCGCGCGAGCTGCGCGAGCAGCAGCGGCGCCTGGAGCTGGACCGCGAGAGCGCGCTGCGCGAGACGTCCGAGCTGGAGCAGCGCGGC
>CAZVDJ010000645.1:0-3138 GCA_964626245.1 uncultured Gemmatimonadaceae bacterium | reverse complement strand
GGCGATCGCGGCCTCGACGTCCTCCAGGCGCGCCCGGTAGTCGCGCTCCAGCGAGTCGCGCCCGTAGTTGCGCCCCAGGTGCCCGCGGGCGCGCACCACCCCGAGCGCCACGCGCTGGCCATAGTCCTCCAGCTGCACCCACGCCATGGCGTAGCCCAGCGCCCCCATGTCCTCCGCCGCGATGTGCGGAATGCCATGGGTGGTGCGCCGGATCTCGACGCGATCGGGATAGGGACGCGCTGGCGGTGACACCTGGGCCGGCAGGGCGTGCGACACCAGCGCCAGCAGCAGGGCGGCGGCCGCGCGCGACGGGGATGAGGAGCGAGGCATGGCGGGAGAGTGAAACGGCGCCTGCCGATCGGGCGATCGGCAGGCGCCTGTCGTTCTGCGTACTACGCGGAGTGCGGGGTCAGGCGTTGCGATCGATGCAGCTCGCCGCCCCGGCGTTCGGGTTGTTCTGCTCTGCCTGTGGAATGGGGAAGTTCACGTCCGTGCCGTAGTTGCCCCCCTTGTGCCAGACGCCGGTAGGGAAGACGGCGTTCGCGGACCGACCGTACTGCCGGATGAGCCGCCGCATGTCTCCCGTGCGATACCCCCGCCCGAAGAACCAGAAGGCGCGCTCGCGGAAGAGCTGGTCGAGTCGGGCCTCGGGCGTCCCCGCATCGGTGAGCGGTGCGAGGCCGGTCACGGTGGCGCGGGCTGCATTCAGCGTCGCGAGCGCCGCCGCGGCATTCCCCGCCTTGAGCTGTGCCTCGGCCTCGATCATGCGCGCCTCGATACCGTTGGTGATGGCCACCGGCGACTCGCGCGCCGGCCACCCCGCCGCGACGATGATCGGGCGCAGCAGGTCGTCGCGCGTGGCCAGCGTGACGCCGATGGCGCGGCACGCCGCGTCACCCCCCTGGCACACGGGGACGCGCGGGTCGTTGGCCGACCCGAAGTTCATCCCGTTCCCCCCTTCGCTCACGCTCACGCTGTAGCGCCGCGACAGGTTGTTGAAGTTCCAGATCTGGTTGCTCGTGGCCGTGGCGGCATGGAGCATGTTGTAGGTGAAGGTGTTCGGCACGCCGTTCACCGCGGTCGCCGCATCCGCGTGCCGGTTCAGGTTCACCAGGATGCGCCCGCGCAGCACGCGCAGCGCGTTGCGCACACGCACGTCGTCGGTGGTGGAGCCGGTCACGCGCGTGAGCCCCTGGTCCACCAGCGCCAGCGCGCGCTCGAACGCCGCCGTGGTCGTGATGGGCGTGCCGTACTCCTCCACGCCATCCACCACCGAGCTGAAGACCAGGCCGCTGCAGTAGTGCTCGGCCATCAGGTTGATGGTGTACGCCTGCACGAAGAACATCTCGCCGGTCTGCCAGCCTGGCGACGTCGGGCTGAACTCGTCGATCAGCGCCACCGCCTGCTCCGCCGACAGCCGGGCGCGATGCAGCACGCGATTGGCGGCGGTGAGGAAGGTGTTCTCGCGCGTGATGGTGCGCTGGTCGATTTCCTGCCGCGCAATGAACGAGTCGCCGTTGATCCACTCGTCGGAGAAGAGGCCGCCGAGCAGGATGAGCGACTCGTCGCCACTGGTTGCGGCGTTGAGACGCGCCAGCGCGCCCAGGCGCACGGCGTTGGCGCCGGCCACCGACTGCACGTCGCTCGGGTTCACGATGTCGGGGTCCGTCACCTCGAGGACTTCGGTGGCGGTGCTGCACGACGCCGTCAGCACCAACGTCGCGAGTCCGGCCACGCCGGCGGCGCGACGGACCGCGACCGCGGGGCGGACGGTCGTGGAGAGGAATGGGATGTATGCTCGCATGGTGTCGATCACCTTAGTAGGCCAGGTTGAATCGGAAGGCGAAGAAGGTCGGCGGGCCGAAGGCCTGGAACGACGACGGCGCGTCGCCCGTGGTGCCGAACGACTCGGGGTCGACGCCGAGGTAGTTCGTCCACAGGAGCCCCAGGTTGCGGACGGCCGCCGTGACCGAGAGCGAGCGGCCGCGCGTGAGGCGCTCGGTCCAGTTGCGCGGCACGTTCCACACCGCCGAGATCTCGCGGAAGCGGATGAAGTCGCCCTCCTCGAAGAAGCCGGCCACCGAGCGGCTGGGGTGCTCGCGCACCATCACCGTGCGTGCCTGCTCGAAGAGCGAGGCGCTCTTGCTGACCAGCGCCTCGCAGTTGAAGCGCGAGGCGCAGCGGATGCGCTCCGAGTTGTTGTAGACCAGGTGGCCGCCCTTGTAGTCGACCATGGCCGACAGGCGCAACGCACGCTTGAAGAGCTCGATGCTGTTGGTCACCGCGAACTCGTAGCGCGGCAGCGGGTAGCCGTGGAACTCCGCCGCGTCGGAGACGGTGATCTCGGTGAGGTTGTTGTCCGCGCTGTAGCGGATGATCCCGTCGCCGTTCTTGTCGCTGTAGCCCAGGAGGCGGCGCGACCACCAGCCGTAGAGCGGGTAGCCCACCCGCTGGCTCTGCGTGGTGCCGATGATCTCGGGGACGCCGCCCAGGTCGACCAGCTCGTTGTCGTTGGTGGAGGCGTTGATCGACACGTCCCACCCCAGCGCGTCACGCCGCAGGATCTGTGCGTTGATGAGTGCCTCCCATCCCGTGTTGCGCACCTCGCCCAGGTTCTCCAGGCGCGCCGTGGCCCCCGTCCCGATGGAGGGCGGGAGGATGCGCGAGATGAGCGCATCGCGCGACGACTTGTTGTAGTAGGTGATCTCGGTGGTGAGGCGCGAATCGAAGAAGGTGCCGTCGAACCCCATCTCGATCTCGGTGGAGCGCTCGGGCTTGAGGTTGCGGTTCCCCAGCGCCGAGTAGACCAGCGCCGGCTGGTCGCCGCTCTCGCCGCGGAAGACCGACGTGGCATAGAACTGCGCGGCGTCGATGGTGCCAGGCTGCACGCCCGAGGCGCCGTACGCCGAGCGCACGCGCAGCTGGTCGATCCAGCCCGCCTTGGGGAAGAACCCCTCCTCGCTCACGATCCACGAGGCCGAGAGCTTGGGATAGAAGACCGTCTTGAAGTCGGCACCAAACGCGCTGTTGCGGTCGGAGCGCACGGCGCCCGTGACGAACAGCTTGTCGCGGAAGGAGACGGCCTGCTCCACGAACGCGCCCAGCGTGCGGCTCTCGGACGTGGTCACGTCGGACGCC
>CAZVDJ010000644.1:0-3141 GCA_964626245.1 uncultured Gemmatimonadaceae bacterium | reverse complement strand
GGATCCCCAAGGCCCTGGTGATGCCGAGTGCCGCCAACCGGGACGCCCTCATGGCGGCCCGGCAGCGCGTGGAAGCCAGCGGGCTCCCCATCCTGCCGGTGGCCCCCGCCGCCGGGTTCGGCGTCGCCTCGCTCAATGACCAGCTGGTGCAGGGGATGAAGGCGGCGCGCCTGGTGGTCGGCGCCGAGGCACGGCGTGACACCGCGAGCCGCGCCATGGCATCGGCCGCTGCCTGACGAGATGATGATGCATCCCTCGACGCTCGCCTACCGCCCCGGTCAGCGGGTGACCGCCGACGACCTCGTCGTCCTGGTGGGACACCCCACGCCATACGGCATGCTCGAACACCTGAGTGCCGAGTGGGTGCTGGCCCTGCGGGAACTGGGGCGCGGGGCGTGGCTACTGGACACGGCGGGCCCGTCGGGGCTCGCGTCGCTGCAGGCGTTGCTCGCGGCCGGGCGCCCGCGCGCCTTCGTCGCCTTCAGCGGCGTCAACTGGGACCTGATGGCCAACGACCGGCTGCTGTACGAGGTGCTCTCGGTTCCATACGTCGGGTTGATGTTCGACGACCCCGCGTACTTTCCGCAGCGGCATCGCGTGACGAGCCCGTGGCTGGCGTACCTCTTCACCGACCGCGACCATCACGATGCCTCGGTCGCGCTCTCGCCCGTCACGGCGCCACGCGGGCGCTTCCGCTTCGGGGTGGGCCCGGGCGCCGACGAGCCGCCCCCCTTCGAGTCGCGCCCGCACGCGATCCTCTTTGCCAAGACGGCGGGCGACCCGAAGGCGGAGCGCCGCGCCTGGCAGCACGAGGCCCCGGCGATGTGCCGCATCCTCAACGACGTGGCCGATGCCGCGCTCTGGCAGGACGAGCGGAGCGTCTGGGCCATCGCGCGCGACCGACTGGCCGCCGACGGGCTGACGCACGGACTCGGCGGCACCGTGGGGCTGGCGACGATCGTGGCCAAGGTTGATCACTACGTGCGCCTGGCGCGCGCGCAGCGCGTGGTGCAGGCGCTGGCGCCGCACGACGCGCTCATCGTGGGCGAGGGGTGGCGCGCACAGCTGCCGCCGCGCGCCCGCGCCCGGGTGGTCGCCAGCTGCACGATGCCCGAGCTGCTGGGACTCATGGCCAACGCGCGCGTATCGGTGAACGTGCAGCCGAACAACCGCGAGGCGCCACACGAGCGCCTGCTGTACGGGATGCAGCGCGGCTGTTGCGTCCTGACCGATGCCCCGCCGCCAATGCTCGCCGCCGTGGGAGCCGCGCACGTCCAGGCGTTCCGCTGGGACGACCCGCTCGAGGACGTGGTGGCGGAGCTGCTGCGAGATCCCGCGCGCGCGCGCGAGGTCGCCGAGCGCGCACGCCCCGTTGCCTGTGCCGAGTGGAGCACCGTGGCGGGCGCCCGCACCGTGCTCACCGCCGTCGATTCCCTCGCCGCCCTGCTGGCGACGACGAGCCCCATCACCCTTCCTGCCGCGCTCTCCGCATGACCGCCGTGCCACGCTATCCCACGCCGCCCGCCCCGGAGCCGACCCCCAGCGAGGCACTCGTCCGTCATGCCGCGGCCCTGCAGGGGGCCGGCCGATCGGCCGAGGCCGTGGCCGCCCTTCGCGACGCGATCACGATCGACCCCGACTGCCTGGCCGCCCATCGCGCGCTGGCGCTGCACCTGGCGAACTCCGGTCGCGACCTGGAAGCCTTCGCCGCCTGCGCCCAGCTGCTCGCCGGCGCCGGGCGGCAGGACGCCGAGTCGTTGCGGCTGGCGGCCGAGCTCCTCCTCTTCCTCCACATCCGGCACGCGACACTGCTGACGCGCCAGGCCGAGCCGGTTCGCCTGGACTTCCGCGCCATCGGCGTTCCCGACGTGGCCCCGATGGTCCTGGCGCCGGAGTTCCTGCGGCGTGCGCGGGCGCTGGCGCAGGCGGCGGTATCGCTCGCGCCACGCGACGTGATTGCCCACGCCACGCTGGCCGAGTGCGACCTGCGTGCGGGGTACGCGAGCGCCGCGCGCAAGGCCGCCGAGCGGGCGGTGGAGGCCGAAGCCTCGGTGTCGTCGCTGGTGGCGCGCGCGCTGGCCACCTTTGCCGACCATCGCGAGGTGGCCGCCGTCGAGCTTCTCCGCCAGCCGCAGCTCACGGAGCTCATCCCGTCGCTCGGCACGGGGCAGCAGTCATCGCTGCGCGTCGAGGGGGCCTTCTCGCCCGCCACGGTCGCCCACGACCGCGAGCGGATGCCGTGGACCATCCCGTACGTCGTGCAGCACGGCGGCACGAGCCACGCGCGACAGGTCACCGTGCGCACGGGCGCCCCCGAGGCACGCACGATCCGGAACGGCCGGGTGGTCGGCGGGCTCGCCTTTCCGCTGGACCGCAGCGACCGTGGCTACATCCACGGCATCGTGGACGAACCCGACGTGCAGTTCGGCGTCCCGCGCTTCCATGACATTCCCACGGCGCTGTCACAATCGCGGAACACGGTGCTGTGGCATGACGACCGGCGCGCGCTGCTGCACTCGCCGCAGGGCGAGCGCGTGCGCGGCGGGCGGGTGGTGCTCCTGGCCTCCAACTTCTCGGCGAACTACTACCACTGGATTGCCGACGCCCTCGGGCGGCTGGCCGCCGTCCCCGGCGCGCTCACCGATCCCGACCTGCGCTTCGTCGTTCCCGCGCCGCTGCACCCCTTCCAGGTGGAGACGCTGGCCTGGCTCGGCATCTCGCTGGAGCGCATGGTGCAGGTGGCAGACGACGAGATTGCCGAGTTCGACGAGGTGATCGCGGTGCACCATCGCAAGGAAGGGGGCTGCACCGACCGCGGGGTGTGGCAGTGGCTGCGCGACCGCCTGACGATCCCCTCGCTGCACCAGTCGCCCACGCCGGTGCGCCGGCTCTTCCTGCGGCGAGGCGCCGGCGCCGCGATGCGACGCGTGCTCAACGAGGCGGCGCTGGAGTCGATCTGTCGCGACCTTGGCTTCGAGGCGGTGGAGACGTCACGCCTGACCGTGGCCGAACAACGCGACCTCTTCGCCGAGGCGGCGGTCGTGGTGTCTCCGGTGGGGGCGAGCCTCACCAACCTGCTCTTCGCCCCGGCCGGCACTCGCACCATCCTGTTCGGGCAGCGCGGCTACATCGTCCCCTGCT